>JAFYIF010000195.1 GCA_017538775.1 Oscillospiraceae bacterium
CACGCCCCCGACCAGAGCGGCCAGGGCGGCGAACCCAGGGCGGCGGGGGCGGGCCTGGGCGTCGGTCTCCGCCAGGCGGCGGAAGGGGATGAGATAGAGCAAAATCAGCCCCACGCCGGAGAGGTAGTTGGCCGCCCCGGTCGGAGGCATCCTGGCGGGCTGGACCAACGAGAACACCGCCTGCGCCCTGATCGGCCTCATCGCCCTGCTGATTTTGCTGCGTCTGCTCCGCCGACTGCCCCTGCCCCTCTGGGTCTGGGCCGGGCTGCTGGGCTGCCTGGTCGGGCTGGGGCTGATGCTGCTGGCCCCCGGGGAGCTGGCGCGGCTGGACGGCGCCGGGGGCGTCGGCGGCCCGGTGGGCCTGCTGCGGCGGGCTTTGGGCCTGAGCTGGCGGCTGCTGCGGGCCTTCTGGCCGGGGCTGCTCGTCTGGCTGGGGCTGCTCTGGGCCTTTCTCCGGTGGCCCGGGCGGGACCTGGCGCGGCTGGCCCTGCCCCTCGGCTGGCTGCTGGCCGGGCTGGCCGCCGCCTACGCCATGGCCTTTTCCCCGGAGCTGCCCGACCGGGTCTGGAGCGGGCCGCTGGTCTTCTTCCTGATCTCCGCCCTCAGCCTCTGGCACACTCTGGACTGGAAGCCCAGCCCCCGCCCGGCTCTGCGGCTGGCAATGGGGCTTCTGTTCGCCGGGGCGCTGACCTTCAGCCTGTCCCGGACCCTGCCCAAACTGAAAACCACCGCGGCGGCTTTTGAGGCCAGAGAGCGCCTGGCCGAGGCCCAGCTTGCCCAAGGAGAGACGCGCCTGGTCCTCCCCGCCGTCCACGGCAGCGGCAGCCGCTTCGACCCGGCGGAGGCGGAGGGAGACCTGAGCGAAGACCCGGGGCACTGGTGCAATGTGGCGCTGGCGCGGTATCTGGGGGCGGCGGAGGTCCGGGTAGAAGAAAACTGAAGACTGAAAATTTAAGACTGAAGAATGAAGAATGGTGGTGTCGCTTCGCGACGGTTGGATTTTATTTCAATCCGTCCCCGAAGGGGACACCACAATTCTTCATTTTTCATTCTTCATTCTTCAGTATCGTCCCCCTCCATTCCGGGCACACTAAACCCCAGGATCAAGAATGGGGGCGAAGCGTCATGAACGCGGAATTCCACGGACGGAGCATCGACGGCGCGCAGTTGGAGGGCTGGGCGGAGCGGCGGGCCAGGACGATCCGGCCGGACCGCTTCGGCAGCGGGCGGCGGGAGGCCAGGCTGCTGCGGCGGACCCTGCGGGAGCTGGACCGGCTGCACCGGGAGCTGTCACGGAAATGGGAGGGCATCCCCGCCATGCCTCCGGCGGCGCGCTGGCTGCTGGACAACGACTATCTGGCCCGGCGGGAGGGCGCGGAGGCGGTCCGGGCGCTGGAGGGCTGCCGGGGCCTGCGCTACGCCGGGGGGCGGAGCCTGTTGCTCCGGCTCTGGGAGGCGCTGACGGAGGCGGGCACGGAGCGGCTGACGCAGCCGCGCTTGCTCGGCTTCCTTCGGGGCTTCCAGCGTGCCCTGGCGCTGGAGTGGGCGGAGCTGAGCTGCCTGGGGGCGGGGCTGCGGGCCGCGCTGCTGCTGGGTCTGCCCCGGCTCTACCGGGAGGCCCTGGCCGACGAACAGCCCCCGGAACTGGCGCGGGAGGCCGAATGGCGCATCACGGCCCTGCGGGAGAGCGCGGACACGGACTTTGCCGCCCTGGCCGAGGCCGTGGACCCGGTGGAGGCAGCGCTGCGGGAGGACCCGGCGGGGGTCTACGCCCGGATGAGCGAGGCCTCCCGGGCCGACTACCGGCGGGAGCTGGCCCGGCTGGCCCGGAAGCACGGGCTGCCGGAGACCCTGGCGGCCCAGCGGGTCCTGGCCCTGGCCCGGGAGGGGGCGGGGGCAAAGGCCCATGTGGGCTGGTGGCTGTACCGCGCCCCCCTGGGCCGCAGCCTCCCCCGGCGGACGGGGCGCTGGTATCCGGCGGCCATTGCCTCAGCGACGCTTTCGCTCAGCCTGCTGGCGGCCTTCGCCACGCGCAGCGCCCTGAGCTTCCCGCTGCTGCTGCTCCCGGTCTCGGAGCTGGTGAAAAGCGCCCTGGACCTGCTGCTGTCCCGGCACAGCGCGCCCCGGCTCCTGCCCAGGCTGGCGCTGGAAGCGGGACTGCCGCCGGAGGGGCGGAGCCTCTGCGTGATCTCCGCGCTGCTCAGCGACCCGGGGGACGGCCCGGCGCTGGCGGCGCGGCTGGAGGAGTGCGCGCTTTTGAGCCGGGACTGCGGGCCGGAGCTGCGCTTTGCCCTGCTGGCGGACCTGCCGGACGCCGACGCGGCACAAAAGCCCGGCGAAGACGAGACCCTCCGCGCCGCCGCCGGGGCCGTGGAGGCCCTGAACCGCCGCTGGGGCGGGGGCTTCTATCTGCTGACCCGGCCCCGGACGCGGACGCGGGAGGGGCGCTGGTGCGGCTGGGAGCGCAAGCGCGGGGCGCTGCTGGAGACCATGCGTCTGCTGCGGGGTCTGCCCTCCGGCGTCCGGGTGGCCGCCGGGGACGCGGGTGCGCTTTCCGGGACGCGCTATCTGCTGGCGCTGGACAGCGACAGCCGCCTGAGCCCCGGCGCGGCCCGGGCGCTGGTGGGCATCGCGCTCCACCCCCTCAACGCGCCGGTGGTCGATCCGGAGGCGGGGCTGGTGCGGGAAGGTTACGGCATTCTCTCCCCCCGGCTGGGTCTGCGTCTGGCCGACGCGGTGCGCAGCGACTTCTCCCGGGTCTTCGCCGGGCAGGGGGGCCTGGACCCCTATCAAGGGGCCGCCGGGGAGCTGTATATGGACCGCTGGGACTGCGGCGGCTTCGCCGGGAAGGGCCTGATCCATGTGGACGCCTTTTTGCAGTGCATGGATGGGCGGGTGCCGGAGGGCTGTCTGCTGAGTCACGACGCGGTGGAAGGGGCCTTTCTCCGGGCTGGGCGGGCCGGGGAGGTGGAGTGCTCCGAGGGCTTTCCCGGCCGGGTGCTGCCCTTCTATGCCCGGCAGGACCGCTGGGTCCGGGGGGACTGGCAGAATCTGCCCTGGCTGCTGGGCCGGGGGCGGGGGCTTCCGGCGCTGCGGCGCTGGCAGCTTTTTGACGCGCTGCGCCGCTCCCTGGTGCCGCCGGCCTCCTATCAGGCGCTGCTGGCGGGCTTTCTGCTGCCCGGGGGCGGCATGGCCCTGGCTGCGGCGGCGGCGCTGGCGGCGCTGCTGACCGAGCTGCTGCTGCTGGCGGCCTCCGCCCCGCTGCGGCAACCGGACGCGCCCCAGCGCCCCTTCTCCCCCGCCCTCTTTCTGGGCATGGGCGGGGCTCTGGCCCGGACCCTGCTGCGGCTGCTGCTCCTGCCCGCCGAGGCCTTCTGTTCCGGCGCGGCCATCGCAAAGGCCCTGTGGCGGATGGGCGTCAGCCGCCGGAAGCTGCTGGAGTGGCAGACCGCGGCCCAGGCCGAGCAAAAGCGGGCCGGGCTTTGGGGACACTTCCTGGCCCTCTGGCCCGCGGTGCTGACCGGGCTTTCGCTGCTGGCGCTGGCCCCCGGGGTCATCGGCAAGGCGGCGGGGCTGCTCTGGCTCTTCACCCCGTCCAGCGCGTACCTGCTCTCCCTGCCGAACCCGGAGGGCCGGGCGCTGCGGGGGGAGGACCGGGCCTATCTCCTGGGCTGCGCGGCGGACACCTGGCGCTATTTCGCCGAGTTCATGACGGCGGCGGAACACTTCCTGCCGCCGGACAACCACCAGTTCCGCCCGCCCACGGGCACGGCCCACCGGACCAGCCCCACCAACATCGGCCTGGGGCTGCTCAGCGTGCTGGCGGCCCTGGACCTGGAGCTGACGGAACGAGCCACAGCCCTTGCCATGCTGGAGCGGGGCCTGGAGACCCTGGAGGCGCTGCCCAAGTGGCGGGGGCATCTCTACAACTGGTACCAGACGGAGACGCTTCAGCCCCTGCGGCCCCGCTATGTCTCCACCGTGGACAGCGGGAACCTCTGCGCCTGTCTGCTGACCCTGGGGGCCGGGCTGCGGGAGCTGGGGGAAGGTGCGCTCGCCGGGCGGGCGGAGACCCTGGCGGCGGCCATGCGCTTTGAACCCCTCTACGACCGGAAGCGGCGGCTGCTGCACATCGGCTATGACCCGGAGACCGGGCGGCTCTCCGAAGGGCACTACGACCTGCTCTCCTCCGAGGCCCGGCTGACCGCCTACCTGGCCGTGGCCCGGGGGGACCTGCCCCGGGAGAGCTGGCAGCGGCTGAGCCGGGCGCAGCTGGCCTTCCGCCGGCGGCGGGGCATGGCCAGCTGGACCGGGACGATGTTCGAGTACCTGATGCCGGAGCTGCTGCTGCCGCTGCTGCCCCACAGTCTGCTGCACGAGAGCGCCCGCTACTGCCTCTATGTCCAGCGCTGCCGGGCCAAGGCCCTGCGCGCCCCCTGGGGCTGCTCCGAGAGCGCCTTTGCCGCCCTGGACAGCGCCATGAACTACCGCTACAAGGCCAACGGCTGCGCCGGGCTGGCCCTGCGGCGGGGCATGGACGAGGACTTCGTGGTCTCGCCCTACAGCAGCTTTCTGGCCCTGCCGGTGGCACCCGGGGCGGCGCTGCGGAATCTCCGGCGGCTGGAGGCCCTGGGGCTGCGGGGGCCCTGGGGCTTCTGGGAGGCCCTGGACCTGAGCCTGGGCCGGGTCTCCGACGGGGGCGCGGTGCTGCGCTGCGTCATGGCCCACCACCAGGGCATGAGCCTCCTGGCCGCGGACAACGCCCTGTGCGCCGGGGCGATGCAGCGGCGCTTTCTGGCCGACCCGGCCATGGGGGCCTACCGGCTGCTGCTGGAGGAAAAGGTGCCCTGGTCCGTCCGGGTTTTGCACCGCCGCCGGGAACCCCCCGCCCCGCCGCCGCGCCCGGAGGCCCAGGGCTGGAGCCGGGAGGGCGCGGGCACCGACTTTCTGCGCCCGCGCTGCTGTCTGCTGGCCGGGGAGGACTACAGTCTGCTCTTCGCCGAGACCGGCCTGTGCCGTGCCCGCTGGGGGCGGATCTCCCCCTACGTCCCGGGGGACAGTCCCCTGGACCGGGAGCGGGGCCTGGACCTGACACTGCGGCTGGACGGGCGGGACCATCCCCTGCTCCCGGCCCCGGAAGCCGGGGAACCCCAATTCCGCTGGCGCTTCACGGACGGGGCGGCGGAGCTGGCGGCGCTGCACCCCCGCTTCCGCAGCGCCCTTTCGATCCGCCTGAGCCGGGCGGCGGTGGGAGAGCGGCGCAGCCTCCGAATTCTGCCCCTGGGCGATGCGCCGGAGCGCGCGGAGCTGCTTTTGCGTTTCCGCCCGCTGCTGGCCGAGGCGCGGGACTATTTCGCCCAGCCCGCCTTTGCCGCCCTGGGGCTGTCGGCGCGGATGGCGCAGGGCTGTCTGCTGATCCGCCGTCTGCCCCGGGGGAAAACCGGGGAACTCTGGCTCTGCCTGGCCGCCACGCTGCCGTTTTCTGCGGCGCTGGGGCCGGGTCCGGAGGCCGGGCGGGCCGGGGAGGCCCTGCCCGTGGGGGCGGAGGAGCGCTTCCTGAACGACACGCCGGTGACCGTGCGTTGGGACCTGCCCCTGACGGCCCGGCGGGAGACCGCGCTGGACCTGGCCCTTGCCCTGGCCCACAGCGCGGAGGAGGCCCTGGACGGGGCGCGGCGCATCCTGGACGAGCGGGACTGCGCCGACCTGCCCCGCCGGGCCGCGGCGGTGCTGGGGCTGGACGCCGGGGCGGCGGAGGCGGCCATGGAGCTGCTGCCCGCCCTCTGCTTCCCCGTCGCCCCCGCCGGGCCGGTGCGCCGGGAGGAGCTGTGGCGCTTCGGCCTTTCCGGGGACCGGCCCATCGTCTGCGCCCGCTTCCGGGAGCGGACGGAGCTTCCCTGGGCCAAGCGGCTGCTGGACTGCCACCTCTTCCTCTGTGGCTGCGGGCAGGACTTCGACCTGGTGTTCCTGACGCCGGAGGGCGGGGCCTACCGGGCGCCGCTGCGCGACCTGCTGGAGGACGCGGCGCGGCGCGGCGGGGAGGAACTCCTGCTGGGCCGGGCCGGGGGCGTCCACCTGATCGCCGAGGGGGAGGGCACGGAGGCCATCCGCGCC
>JAFYIF010000196.1 GCA_017538775.1 Oscillospiraceae bacterium
GGAGCGCACCAGGGCCGACCACATGGGCATGATGGCCACGGTGATGAACGCCCTGGCCCTCAGCGACGTGTTTGAGCAGCTGGACGTGCCGGTCCGGGTGCAGACCGCCATTACAATGGCACAAATTGCCGAGCCCTACATCCGCCTCAAGGCCGACAAGCACCTGCGCTGTGGCCGCGTGGTGATCTTCGGCTGCGGCACCGGCTGCCCCTACTTCTCCACGGACACCGCTGCCGTGCTGCGGGCGGCGGAGATCGGCGCGGATGCCATTCTGCTGGCAAAGAACATCGACGGCGTCTATTCCGCCGACCCCCGCACGGACCCGGAGGCCGTGAAGTTTGACCGCATCAGCTATGAGGAGGTGCTGGCCCAGCACCTGGCGGTCATGGACTCCACCGCCACCAGCCTGTCCATGGACAACCACATCCCCGTCATCGTCTTCGCCCTGGCCGACCCGGAGAACATCGTCCGCGTGGTCTGCGGCGAGGAACTGGGCACCAAGGTGGACTAAAGGCGCATTGTGCGCGCAAGGACTTTTGATTTTTGAATGAAAGGGAGGACCCCCACATGAGCGACCTGAAAGAATTCACCCAAAAAATGGAAAAGACCTGCGAGGTGTTGCTGGAAAACTTCAACGCCGTGCGCGCCGGACGCGCCAACGCCGCCGTGCTGGACCGGATCACCGTCAGCTATTACGGCGTGGACACGCCCATCCAGCAGGTGGCCGGCATCAGCACCCCCGACGCCCGCTCCCTGATGATTCTGCCCTGGGACAAGAGCCTGCTCAAGCCCATCGAGAAGGCGATCCAGGCCAGCGATCTGGGCATCAACCCCCAGAACGACGGCAGCTGCATCCGCCTGGTCTTCCCCCAGCTCTCCCAGGAGCGCCGCAAGGAGCTGATGAAGCAGGTCCGCCGCTACGCCGAGGAGAGCAAGGTTGCCATCCGCAACATCCGCCGCGACGCGGTGGAGCGCTTCCGGAAGCAGGAAAAGGCCTCTGAGGTCACCGAGGACGACCTGAAAAACCTGGAGCGGGACATCCAGAAGGAGACCGACAACTATATCCGGCGCATCGACGAGCTCTGCGCCAAGAAGGAGCAGGAGCTCTTCGAGATCTGAGATGAAGCTTCTTCGGTTCAAACGCGGCACCCACAAATACCAGCCCGGCGAGGCGCCCCGGCACATCGCCATCATCATGGACGGCAACGGGCGCTGGGCCAAGCGGCGCGGGCTGCCCCGTTCCGCCGGGCACAGCGCCGGGGCGGAGGCTCTGCGCCGCCTGGCCAGCTACGGGCGGGAGATCGGCGTGGAGTACCTGACGGTCTATGCCTTCTCCACGGAGAACTGGAAGCGCCCCAAGGAGGAAGTGGACGCCCTGATGGAGCTGCTGAACAAGTACCTGCTGGAGGCCATCGAGAAGATCGAGGCCGAACAGGTCCGTGTGCGCTTCTTTGGCGACATTTCCGTGTTCTCCCCGGAGATCCAGGCCCGCATCGCCGAGACCAACGCTCTCTCCGACCGGGTCCAGGGCTGCCAGACCAACGTCTGCCTGAACTACGGCGGCCGGGATGAGATCGTCCGCGCCGCGCGCAAGTGGGCCGAGCGCGTCAAGGCAGGGGAGACCGGCGAGCTGACGGAGGAAGGCTTCTCCGACCTGCTCTGGTCCGCCGGCATCCCGGACCCGGAGCTGCTGATCCGCCCCGGCGGGGAAAAGCGCCTCAGCAACTTTCTGCCCTGGCAGACCACCTACAGCGAACTGGTCTTTTCAGACACCCTCTGGCCGGACTTCGGGCCGAAGCAGCTCGACGCGGCCATTGCGGAATACAAGCGCAGAGTACGCCGCTTCGGCGGACTATGATCCTTCCGCCCGCGCCATGTGCGCGGGACAGAGGAAGAGAGATGGGAGGAACTATCATCATGTCACAGCGCCTGACCGTGGCGGCCATCGCCATTCCGATCCTGATCCTTATCGTATTTCTGGGGCCCGTCTGGCTGGTGGGACTCACCGTGGGCCTGGCCTCCGGCTGCTGCGCCTGGGAGTTCCTGCGCTGCACCGAAAAGGACGCCAAATCCCGGCTCCACATCTACGCAGCCGCCAGCGCGGTGCTGATCCCCTTCCTGACTTCCATTCAGGGCGTGGGGCAGTACGCGATCCCCATCGTGCTGTTCTTCCTCTTCGCCGCCCTGTTCGTGGAGCTGATGCTGACCTTCCGGCAGCGCAGGACCATGGAGTTTGAGACGGTGGCCATGGTGCTGCTGGCCGGCGGCGTCATCCCCATCCTGCTCAGCAGCCTGGTCCGGCTGGATATGCGCAGCTGCGGCAGCGTCTACGCCTTTCTGCCCTATGTGGCGGCCTTCTCCAGCGACGCCGGGGCCTATTTCATCGGCATGGCCTTCGGCAAGCACAAGCTGGCCCC
The DNA here is from genome assembly GCA_017538775.1 of Oscillospiraceae bacterium. Classification (GTDB taxonomy): domain Bacteria; phylum Bacillota; class Clostridia; order Oscillospirales; family Oscillospiraceae; genus RGIG7114. The sequence goes on from JAFYIF010000196.1 coordinate 2,418, forward strand.
CTATGTCAGCCCCCGGAAGACGGTGGAGGGCAGCGCCGGCGGCTTCGTCTCCGCCATCGTGCTGATGCTGCTCTACGGTCTGGTCCTCCGCGCCCTGAACTACCAGGTCAATCTGGCGGTCATGGCGGTCTACGGCTTCCTGGGCTCCTTCGCCGGACAGCTGGGCGACCTCAGCTTCTCCGCCGTCAAGCGGCTCTACGGCGTCAAGGACTACGGCGACCTGCTCCCCGGCCATGGCGGAATGATGGACCGGATGGACTCCATGGTCTGGGTGGCCCCGGTCATCGAGATGCTCTGCCTCTGGGTACCGGCCATCTCCAAATAAGCGCAGAGCTCCTGCAAATCATATCCAACGGCCCGGCTTTCGCCGGGTCGTTGGATTCCTGAAAGAAAGGTATGTGGGGATACAGCTATGATACAAGCATTGAGCATATTGGGCTCCACCGGCAGCATCGGGCGGCAGAGTCTGGAGGCTGCGGCGCGGCTGGGCATTCCGGTCCGCGCCCTGGCCGCCCAGCGCAGCGTGGCGCTGCTGGAACAGCAGGTCCGGCGCTTTTCGCCCGAGCTGGTGGCGGTCTATGACGAGGACGCGGCGAAACAGTTGCGCGTCGCCCTGGCGGATACGCCCACGAAAGTGGCCTCCGGCCCGGAAGGGCTCATCGAGGCGGCGGCCTGGGCGGGCTGCGACTGCGTGGTGACCGCCGTCAGCGGCAGCGTGGGCCTGCGCCCGACCCTGGCCGCCATCGACTGCGGGCGGCGCATCGCCCTGGCCAACAAGGAGACCCTGGTCTGCGCCGGGGAACTGGTCATGGCCCGGGCCGGGGAGCGCGGGGCGGAGATCGTCCCGGTGGACTCGGAACACTCCGCGATTTTCCAGTCCCTGGGCGGGCGTCTGGGACACCCCCGGCTGCGCCGCATTTTGCTGACCGCCTCCGGCGGCCCCGTCCGGGGGCTGAGCCAGGCGGAGACCTCCCGCAAGACCCCGGCCCAGGCCGTGGCCCATCCCAACGGGAGCATGGGCGCAAAGATCA
>JAFYIF010000197.1 GCA_017538775.1 Oscillospiraceae bacterium
TGCACGCCGTAGGCGTGAATGCCGCGGCGCACCCCCGGGAACCCTAAGGCCAGGGGAATTCGCCAGCCCTTAGCCTGCGGTCCGCTGCGGGAACATCAGCTCCAGTTGGCTGAGCACCACATCCCAGTTCTGGCAGCGGGCGTGCCAGTGCTTCATGATCCGCTGCGAGGCAAGATAGAGCATCCGGCGCAGGGAATCGTCATTGGTAAAAGAGGGCTTGTTCTTCGTGATTTGCCGGAACTGGCGGTTCAGCCCCTCAATGATGTTCGTCGTGTATATGATTTTCCGAATCTCCAGCGGATATTCAAAGAAGGTACTCAAAACCTCCCAGTTTTCTTCCCAGCTTTTGACACAGGAGGGATACCGCCCGCGCCAGCGCTCACCGAAGGCCAGAAGCTGTTCCTCCGCCTCATCCAGCGTCACGGCGGTGTATATCTTCTTCAGGTCTGCTACGACCTGCTTGATATCCTTGTAGCTGACATAGCGGGTGGACGACCGGATCTGATGCACGATGCAGCGCTGCAAACGGCTTTCAGGAAACACCGCCTGGATCGCCTGCATCATCCCGCACAGGCCGTCTGTACAGAACAGATATACATCCTTTACGCCCCGGCTTTTGAGCTCATTCAACACATTCAGCCAGAATTTGCTGCTTTCATGCTCCCCGATCCAGACGCCGAGAATATCTTTTCGACCGTCCATCGTGATGCCGAGGACAACGTATGCCGCTTTCGTGACATAGCGGTGATCCTCTTTCACCTTGTAGTGGATTGCGTCCATGAACACAAAGGGATAGACGCTTTCCAGCGGGCGGTTCTGCCAGGCGGTGACCTCCGGCATGATCTTCTCGCTGATTTTCGTCACCAGCTCCGGTGAGATTTCCACATCGTAGAGTTCCTTGATCTGCTCGGCAATGTCCCGCTGACTCATCCCGCAGGCGTACAGCGCGAGGATCTTTTCTTCCATTCCCTCTGCATTCCGGTCGTATTTGCCGATGATCTTCGGCTCATAGCTCCCCTGACGGTCACGAGGCACTTTGATCTCCACCTCGCCGAGCTGGGTCTTAACCGTCTTTTTCGAGTACCCGTTCCGATAATTCCTGACTTGACCCTCCGGCTCTTCCGACCGCTGGCAGCGTTCCCGTCCCAGCTCATCGTCCATCTCCACTTCCATGACCTGCTCGATTACGTCGCGGAACATCTCTTTCACGGCCTGCATGATGTCGGCAGTGCTGGTAAAGTGCTGGCTCTTAACATATTCTTTCAGTAAAGTTTTCGGTGCTGCTTGCATGGTTTTCGGCTCCTTTTCGTCAATTATGGCTTTGTCGATTCTTGTTATCCATTCTTGACGTTGTCGGAGCTTTTCATACTGTCATACTGCGTCGATTACACAGAATTCTCTGGGGTCTCACTCGACCTCTTTGACACCTTTTTCTCACCCCCGGCACACCCGCGCCCGCCCCGGTAGGGAACGCCGTCCCCGGCGTTCCGAGGACCTGTCAAAAATCATTCCCCTCCCCAAATCACCCCCACCCCAACAAAAAATGAGTCAGAGAGAACCGTCCCCTCTGACTCATTTTAGAGAGAACCGTCCCCTCTGACTCATTTTTCCGTTTTTGTCCCGCTTACTTCTTTTCAACCCCGTCCGCGCCGTCTGCCGCAGCGCTTTGCTTCTGCTTTTTCCCATACCGCCGCAGGAGCAGCACCGCGCCCAGGGCCACCAGCGCCAGGCACAGCAGCCCGGCCCAGACGCTGGCCAGGGCCACGATCACGTCCTCCAGCCCGCTGACGAAGCCCGTGGCGCCGCTCCGCAGGGCGTCGCCCAGCCGCGCCCCGAAGCCGATGGGCGCGGCCTCGGTCTCCGTCTCCCGGCTGACCTCCTGGAGGCTCACGTCGATGGTGGCGTATCCCACCAGGGAGTCATAGTGCCGCAAAGAGCCGGTCAGGTTTTCGATGGCCAGTTCCGTTTCCGCGATGGCCGACTCCAGGCTGATGATGTCCTCCATCTCCTCCGCCCGCTCCAGCAGGGCCTGGAGCCGCTCCAGCTTCGTCCGCTGGGTGGCAAGCCGGGCCTCCTGGTCATAATAGCGCTCGCTGACATCCTCGGCGCTGCGGCTCAGGCTGCGCAGGGCGGCGGACTCGCCCACCCGGGCGCAGAAGTCGCCGAAGCGCTCGGCGGGGACCCGGACCGTGTAATAGGCGCTGCGGTAGCGGCTCCGGTTGTTCAGCTGGCTGCTCTCATACCAGCCGCCCAGCTCCGCCGTCAGCGCGGCCAGGGCCTTGGCCGCCGCGTCGAAGTCCACGCTCTCCAGCTGCACGCTGGCCGTGTAGATCATCTTGACGTTCCCCGGCAGGCGCTCCGCCGCGCCCACGTCCGCGGCCGGGGCGTCCACTTCATAATAGCCCCAGTCCTCCGCCCCCTCCGAGGTCGCCTCGGTCCAGGAATCCTCCGCTTTCCAGTTCCCCTGCATCATCGGGGACGCGCCGCAGCCGCTCAGCAGCAGCGCCGCCGCCAGCAGCAGCGCCGCGCAGCCCAAAACCCTCCGTTTCATGCTCTTGTCCTCCTTTTTCTTTTTGTGTATCGACCAAGTTTGCCCCTTAGACGGCCCGGCGCGGGAAAAGTTCCCGGAAAAACCGCCCGGCGCGGAAAAGCGAGGTTGACAGCGCCGCGGGCGCTGTGGTATCGTAGCAGTGCGAAAGGGCGTATGGAGATGTACCCAAGCGGCTGAAGGGTCCGGATTCGAAATCCGGTAGGTCGGCTCCGCCGGCGCGGGGGTTCAAATCCCTCCATCTCCGCCACAGTGAAAATCCTGCTGACGCCAGTCGGCGGGATTTTCGCTGTATTCTTCATTTTTCAGTTTTCAGTCTTGACAATCCCTCACATCGCCGATATAATATCAAGGCTGCTTTGCAAAACAAGCGGCCAATTTCCTTGCCTGCGCTCCACCGCAGGCCATCCGTCCAGAAGGAGGTGCTGACAATGGCAAAATCTGTGGAAAAGTATGAGCTGATGTACGTGCTCAACCCCAACCTGAATGAGGAGGAGACCGCTGCCATCGTCGAGAAGTTCAAGACGCTGATCGAGAGCAACGGGACCATCGACGAGCTGCAGGAGATGGGCAAGCGCAAGCTGGCCTATGAGATCAACTATCTCACCGAGGGCTACTACGTCCTGGTCAAGTTCACCAGCGATCCCAAGTTCCCCGCCGAGCTTGACCGCGTGCTGGGAATCACCGACGGCGTGATCCGCAGTCTCATCACCCTGCGGGCAGAATGAGCGGGGGTCCCCTATGCTGAATCACATCGTCATCATGGGTCGTCTGACCTGGGACCCCGAGCTGCGCTATACCCAGAGTCAGGTTCCCGTCGCTTCCTTCCGCGTGGCCGTGGACCGCGACTACAGCGGACGGGACGGCGGGGAAAAGCAGGCGGACTTCATCGACTGCGTCGCCTGGCGCTCTACCGCTGAGTTCGTCAGCAAGTATTTCTCCAAAGGCAGCATGATCGTGGTGTCCGGCCACTTGCAGATCCGCAACTGGACGGACAAGGAGAACAACCGCCGCACCAGCGCAGAGGTCGTGGCCGAAAACATCTACTTCGGCGAGAGCCGCCGCCGGGACGGCGACGGTTACCGGGGCGGCAACGACAGCTATCGCGGCAACGACGGCTACCGGAACAACGACGGCTATCGCGGCAACAGCGACAACTATCGCGGCGGCGACAGCTATCGCGGCAACAGCGACAATGCCCGCGGCGGCAACGACGGCTACCGCAGCGGCGGCAACGACAGCTACCGGGGCGGCAACAGCGACGGCGGCTATCGCGGCGGCAATGACAGCTATAGCGGCGGCAGCGACAGCTTCCGCAGCTTCGACGACAGCAGCGCCGGGTCCGGCTTTACCGAACTCAGCGACACCGACGGCGAACTGCCGTTCTGAGCGGAACACAATTCTTGAATGGAGGTATGAGCCTTGGCTTTTGATAAGAGCAACGGAAAGCCCCACAAGCGCAGAAAGGTCTGCCAGTTCTGCGTGGACAAGGCGACGTTCGTGGACTACAAGGACGTGGCCCGTCTGGGCCGCTACACCAGCGAGCGCGGCAAGATCCTGCCCCGCCGCGCCACCGGCACCTGCGCCATGCATCAGCGCCAGGTCACCGAGGCCATCAAGCGCGCCCGCCAGGTCGCCCTGATGCCCTACATCGTGGACTGAAAGCCCGCTTTTCCCAACGCGCCGCAGCCAGAGAAAAGGCTGCGGCGCGCTTTTTCTTTATTCCGCCAGCATCGCCTGAAGCTCCCGCTGGGCCTCCGCGTAAATCCGCTCCGGGCTGTCGGGCAGGTAAAATTCCCCGTCCTCATACAGCACCCGCCCGGCGATCATGGTCAGGCGCACGCAGTCCCGCTCCCCGGCGTAGACCAGGTTTTGCGGGATGTTGACGATGGGGCGCATGGCCGGGCGGTCTAAGTCGATCACGATCAGGTCGGCCTGCTTGCCCGGGGCGATCCCGTCGCAGTCGGTCAGGCCCATGGCCCGGGCCGAACCCACGGTGGCGGCCCGCAGCACGGTCTCCGCGTCCAGGGCGGCGGCGTCCCGGCACAGGAGCTTTTGCAGCACGGCGGCCAGATACATCTCCCGGAACATGTCCAGGGCGTTGTTGCTGGACGGGCCGTCGGTGCCCAGGGCCAGGCCGATCCCCGCGTCGGCGTAGCGGCGCAGGGGGGCAATGCCGCTGGCGAGCTTGGCGTTGCTGGCCGGGCAGCTCACGACGAACAGGCCCCGGTCCCGGAAAATCTCGATGTCGTGCTCCGACAGGTGGCAGCAGTGATAGCCGCCCCCGCCGTAGTCGAAGAGGCCCAGGGAGTCAAACAGCTCCGTGGGCGTCATGCCGTGGCGCTCCAGGCACTCGGTCTGCTCCCGCTCCGTCTCGGAGATGTGGGTGAAAAAGGGGGCGCGGTGCCGGTGGACCAGCTCGCTGACGATGCGCATATCCGCCAGGCTGGTGGTGTACTCCGCGTGGATGCCGGGGATGAGGCTGACCAGCGGGTGCAGGGCGTTGAGTTCGGTGTACTCCCGCTCCACCTGCTCCGGCGTGCCGTTCATGCCGCAGAGCACATAGCGGAAGCCCTGCTCCGCCGCGCAGACCGCCCCCGCCGGGCGGTGATAGTACATATCGAAAGCGGCGGTGACGCCCCCGGCCAGATATTCCAAAATCGCCAGCCGGGTGAAGGCGCAGACCCGCTCCGGCGTCAGCTTCGCCTCCAGCGGGAAGATGTGCTCGAAGAGCCAGGGCTGCAAAGGCAGGTCGTCGGCCAGAGAGCGGCAGAAGGTCATGGCCGAATGGGCGTGGGCGTTCTTGAAGCCGGGCATCAGCAGCCCGCCGCGCAGGTCGATCTCCCGGTCAAA
>JAFYIF010000198.1 GCA_017538775.1 Oscillospiraceae bacterium
GCGGCGGTCTTCGTGCTGGAGGTGGCCTCCGTGGGCCACTTCCACTACAGCGCCCTGCTGCCCTGCCTGACGGCCTCAGCCACGGCGGGCTGGCTGTCCCGGACCTGGGGCGGGGAGGTCCTGCGCCTGACGCTCCCGGCTGTGGAAGTACCGGACATCCTGCTGAGTCTGCAAACGGCGGGCCTGGCGGTGCTCTGCGCCCTGCTCAGCATCGGCTTCTGCGTGATCATGGTCCGCGTCGGCATGTTGGCCCGGCGCTATTTGAAGAACACCTATGTCCGCGCCGTTGTGCTGGGTACGGCGGTGCTGGCTCTGACCCTGCTCTCCGGCACGCGCATCTACAACGGCGCGTCCATGGCCCTGATCGAGCGGGCCGTGGCCGGGGAAGGGGTGGACTGGTACGCCTTTGCGCTGAAAATCCTATTCACCGCCCTGACCCTGGCGGCGGGCTACAAGGGCGGCGAGATCGTGCCCACCTACTTCGTGGGCGCGGCCTTCGGCGCAACAGTGGGCCCCCTGCTGGGCCTGCCCTCCGGCTTCGCCGCAGCCATCGGCATGGTGGGCATGTTCTGCGGCGTGGTCAACTGCCCCTTCGCCACCCTGTTCCTGGCGGTAGAACTCTTCGGCGGCGCCCAACTCGTCCCCTTCGCCCTGACCTGCGCCATCAGCTACGTCTTCTCCGGCTACTTCGGCCTCTACAGCAGACAGCACATCCTCCGCAGCAAAGTGGGCACAGAACTGATCGACCGCTATGTCGGCGGGCACGAGTAGGGGACGGCGTTCCCTACAAGAAGCGATGCTTATTCGGTAAGCGTTCTATCCGCCCACCCACCCCCTTGCCAAGCCGCCCCCATCCATGCTACACTGTGGAAAACTGCCAAACAAAGGGATACCCCTTTTTCTTCTGCAAGCCCGGTCCCAGCAAACCGGTCTTCCTGCCGGTTCCAGGGCATACGGACAAACGAACGGAGTGTGAAGATGGACAAAACAAAATATGTCGAGGCCGGGGAGGTCGTCAACACCCATGGCGTCCGGGGGGAGATCAAGATCCTGCCCTGGGTGGACTCCCCGGAGTTTTTGCAGCGATTCCATACCCTGTACCTGGACGGCGCGCCCCGGCGGCTGCTGCGCTCCCGCGTCCACAAGGGCTGCCTGATCGCGGCGCTGGAGGGCGTGGAGGACCTGAACGCGGCCATGGCGCTGAAAGGGAAGCGCCTCTGGATCGCCAAGGCGGACGCCCGGCTCCCGGAGGGCAGCTTCTTCCTGGCGGACATCCTGGGCGCGCAGGTGGTGACAGAGGACGGCGCGCCGGTGGGCACGCTGGAGGACGTACTGGACCTGCCCGGCAACCGGGTCTATGTGGTCCGGGGGGAGAGTGAGCACCTGATTCCCGCCGTGCCGGAGTTTATCCTGAAAACCGATCCGGTCCACGCCCTTGTGACCGTGCGCCTGATCGACGGTATGTGATGAAAATTGACATTCTGACCCTCTTTCCCGACAACATGAACGCCATGCTCCATGAGAGCATCCTGGGCCGGGCTGCCCGCCGGGGCATCCTGGAGCTGAACTGCGTCCAGATCCGGGACTTCACCGAAAACCGCCAGCGCCAGGTGGACGACTACCCCTACGGCGGCGGCTGGGGCTGCGTGATGATGGCCCAGCCGCTGAAAAGCTGCGTGGACCATGTGCTGGCCGCGTCCGAAGGGCTGCGCCGCCGGGTGATCTACATGAGCCCCCAGGGCAGGACCTTCACCCAGCAGCGCGCCCGGGAGCTGGCCCGGGACTTTGACCATCTGGTGCTGGTCTGCGGCCACTATGAGGGTGTGGACGAGCGCTTCATCGAACAGTGCGTGGACGAGGAACTGTCCCTGGGGGACTTCGTGCTGACCGGCGGCGAGCTTGCGGCCATGGCCGTGGCGGACGCGGTCTGCCGTCTGGTGCCGGGCGTGCTCAGCGACGCGGCCTGCTACACCGGCGAGAGCCACTGGGACGGGCTGCTGGAATACCCCCAGTACACCCGCCCGGAGTCCTGGGAGGGCAGGGAAGTGCCGGAGGTGCTGCGCAGCGGCAACCAGGCCGAGATCGACCGCTGGCGGCGCAAGCAGATGCTCCTGCGCACCCGGGAAAAGCGCCCGGAGCTCTTTGCCCGCTTCGAGCCGGACGAGGCCGACCAAAAGCTGCTGGCGGAGCTGGAACGGGATGCGCGGCGGATGCACTTGACGGAGCCGGTGACCTGCCGCCCGGCCACGCCGGAGGACCTGGAGGCCGTGGCGCTGCTGATCCGCCAGGCCCGGAACTATCTGAAGCGCCACCGGGTGGATCAGTGGCAGGGGGCCTACCCGGACGGGACGGACGCAGCAGCGCGCATCGCGGCGGGGGAGTGCTACGTCCTCTGCTACGCCGGGCGCGTGTCGGCGACGTTCTGCCTCAGCACGGCTCCCGAAGAAAACTACGCAGTCATCACCGACGGCAAATGGCGCAGCGACGGGCCCTACGCCACGCTCCACCTCTGCGCGGTGGAGGCCCAGTTCCGGGGCAGCGGCATGGCCGACCGGATGCTGCGCTCGGCGGAAGAGCTGGCCCTGGCAAAGGGCGTCGCCGCCGTCCGGGCGGACACCCACCGCCACAACGAGCCCATGAAGGCCCTGCTGCGGCGCTGCGGCTATCAGTTCCGCGGGCATGTGCTGGTGGAAGAACCCATCTTTGACCCCCGCCGTCAGGCGTTTGAGAAGGTGCTGCGGACATGACGTACCATTTGACCGACATCCGGGAGATCCGCGCCCTGCTGGAGGGCGCGGGCTTCCGCTTTTCCAAAGCCCTGGGCCAGAACTTCCTCTGCGACGCCGCAGTGCCGCCCCGGATCGCGGAGGCGGCGGGGCTGGACGGGGAGACCGGCGTGCTGGAGATCGGCCCCGGCGTGGGCTGTCTGACCGTGGAGCTGGCCCGGCGGGCGCGGTGGGTGGTCTCCGTGGAGCTGGACGAGCGCCTGCGCCCGGTGCTGGCCCGGACCCTGGCCGACTGCCCCAACGTGGAGCTGGTCTTCGGCGACATCCTGCGCCAGGACCTCCCGGCCCTGGTCCAAACGCACTTTTCCGACTGCGCCCGCGCCGTGGTCTGCGCCAACCTGCCCTATCAGATCACAACTCCGGTGCTGACCGCGCTGGTCCGCTGCGGCTGTTTGGAACAGCTCACCGTGATGATCCAGCGGGAGGTGGCAAGGCGCATCTGCGCGAAGGAGAACACGGCGGACTACGGCGCGTTCTCGGTCCTGATGCAGTGGCACTGCCGGACCGAAGCGCTGTTCGACGTGCCGCCCCACTGCTTCCTCCCCGCGCCGAAGGTCACCAGCAGCGTGATCCGTCTGACGCGCCGCGCCGTCCCCCCGGCAGAAACGGCGGACGAGGCGCGGATGTTCGCCCTGGTCCGGGCGGCCTTCCAGCAGCGGCGGAAGACCCTCTGCAACGCCATGATGCACGGCCTGGGCCTGAGCCGCGACCGGGCCGCCGCCGCCCTGCGGGAATGCGGTCTGCCGGAGCAGATTCGGGGCGAGGCTCTGTCCCTGGCCCAGTTCGCCGCTCTCAGCGACGCGCTGGGAGAAATCACCCTCTGACTGCGCCAAAAATGGCGCATGACTGCCCCTGCCCGATCCGGCGGGGGCAGTCATTTTTTACCGCACGCGTACCCCCTTGCCATCCGGATTGCATCCGTCCGGAC
>JAFYIF010000199.1 GCA_017538775.1 Oscillospiraceae bacterium
GCGGCGCGTTCGTGTTCCCGGCGCGGCGGCGATTGACAAAAGTTGGCCGCCATGCTATAGTTTTCCCTGCGGTATTCACCGTGAAATGAATTGAGATACAGAAAGAAGGCACATACAGAATGAACGCTGCATTGGTCGTCATGGCCGCCGGAATGGGGTCCCGCTACGGCGGGGTGAAGCAGATCGACCGGCTGGGGCCGGGCGGCGAGATCCTGATGGAGTACGCCATTCACGACGCGCTGCGGGCCGGGTTTGACAAGCTCGTGCTCATCATCAAGCCGGAGATGCTGGAGGACGTGAAAGAGGTCTTCGGCGACCGGGTGGAGCGCGGGACCGGGCTGAAGCTCTGCTACGCCTTTCAGGAGACGGCGGGGTCCTTTGCGGGCATCCCGATCCCGGCGGCGCGCAGCAAGCCCCTGGGCACGGTCCACGCCGTGCTCTGCGCCCGGGAACACCTGGACCGCCCCTTCGCGGTCATCAACGCCGACGACTTTTACGGCGCGGGCGCCATCGAGGCGGCGGCCCGGGCGCTGCCGGAGCTGCAAAGCGCTTCGGACAGCGGCATGGTGGCCTATCGGCTGAAAAACACCGTCAGCCCCTTCGGCGCGGTGACCCGGGGCGTCTGCACCGTGGAGGACGGCCTGCTGCGCAAGGTGACGGAGACCTATAAGATCCGCCTGCTGCCCGACGGCACGATCCGCGACTGCTCCGAGGGGGAGGACGGCCCGCTGCTGGACCCGGAGGCCCCGGTGAGCATGAACCTCTGGCTCTACCATCCCGGCATCCTGGACCGGATGGAGGAAAGTTTCCTGGACTTCCTGCGCAAACTCGACCCGGCGGACAACAAGAGCGAGTGCCTGCTGCCGGTGCTGATGGACCGCTTCATCGCCGAAGGGCAGACCCGCTGCCGGGTGCTCTTCACCGATGAGCACTGGTTCGGCCTGACCTACCGGGAGGACCGCCCCGGCGTGGTGGCGGAGCTGCAGCGCCTGCACCGGGCGGGGCTCTACCCGGAAACCCTCTGGGGCACGGCGGACTGATACATCTGATATATAATAAGGGGTGCTTCCCATGCTTGCGGAACTGCACATCGAGAACGTCGCGGTGATCTCCGTGACGGACCTGCGCTTCGGGCCGGGCTTCAACGTCCTGACCGGTGAGACCGGCGCGGGCAAGAGCATCGTCATCGACGCCATCGGCGCGGTGCTGGGCGGGCGCGTCAGCCGGGACCTGGTGCGGGCCGGGACCCAGCGGGCCCTGGTCAGCGCCGTGTTCTCCGACTGCGACGCCGCCGCCTGGCTGGAGGAAAACGACCTGGAGCCCTCCGACGAGCTGATCTTGCAGCGGCGCATCGGCGCGGACGGGAAGTCCTCCGCCCGGGTCAACGGCGCGCCGGTGACGGCCCAGCAGCTCCGCGGCCTCTCCGCCCTGCTGCTGGATATGCACGGGCAGAACGACGGGCGGCAGCTTTTGGACGAGAGCCGCCACCTGGACTATCTGGACCGCTTCGCCGCCGACGAAGCCGAGCGGGATGCCTACGCCGCAGCCTTCACGCACTGGCGGGACATCCGCCGGGAGATGGAGCGGCTGAGCATGGACGAGCTGGAAAAGGCCCGGCTCAGCGAGCGCCTGAGCGCCCAGGTCGCGGAGCTGGACGCGGCGAAGCTGCGCCCCGGCGAGGAGGCGGAGCTGCTGGCCCTCCGGGAGCGGATGCGCCACGGGGAGAAGCTCTCCCAGGCCCTGGACGGGGCTTACGAGGCCCTGTACGGCGCGGAGGACAATGCCATTGCACTGGCCGAGCGCGCCGAGCGCTATGTGTCCAACGCCGCAGCCGTGGCCACGGAGCTGCGGGAGGCCGCCGAGGGCATCGCCCAGGCCCGCTTCCTGCTGGAGGACGCCGCCGAGCGGGTCAGCGACCTGCGGGGCAGCCTCAACTTCTCCGAAGCGGACTACAACGCCCTGGAAGAACGCCTGAGCCTGCTGCGGCGGCTCCAGCGGAAATACGGCTGCGACGCGGAGGCCCTGCCCACCGCGCTGGAGACGGCCCGGGCCAGGCTTGCGGAGCTGGAGTCGGCGGACGACCTGCTCCGGCAGCTGGAACGGGAGCTGGAGCGGGCCCGCCGGGCGGTGCTGGCCGCCGGGGAGGTCCTCAGCGCCCGGCGGCGGGAGGCCGCCCAGGCCCTGGCCCAGCGCGTCCGGGCGGAGCTGCGGGACCTGTCCATGCCCTCCGTCCGCTTTCTGGCGGAGCTGACGGGCAAGGGCGGCGCGGGCTTTGACGCGAGCGGCTGCGACGAGGTGCGCTTTCTGATGAGCGCCAACGCCGGTGCGCCGCCGGGCCGCCTGAGCCACATCGCCTCCGGCGGCGAGATGAGCCGGGTCATGCTGGCGCTGAAAAGCGTCTTCGCCGAGCGGGACGCGGTGGGCACCCTGGTCTTTGACGAGATCGACACCGGCGTGTCCGGCGTGGCCGCCCAGCGGGTCGGGGAGAAAATGGCCCGGCTCAGCGCCCACCGGCAGCTGATCTGCATCACCCACCTGCCCCAGATCGCCGCCATGGCGGACCGGCAGTTTTACATCGAAAAGACCGAGCGGGACGGCCAGGCCTTCACCACCGTCCGTCCCCTGGACCAGGCGGGCCGCGAACGGGAGCTGGCCCGGCTCCACGGCGGCGACGCCGTCACCGAAACCACCCTCCGCTCCGCCCGGGAACAGCTGGCGGCGGCGGAACAGTTCAAGCGAAAGGAGCGCAGCGAATCATGACCATCGACCGCCTTGCCCTGAAACGGGAGGCAAAACTGCAAATGCGCGCCAACAGCCCCAAGGTCTATCTGATCACCTTGCTGCTGCTGGTCATCTTCTATCTGCTGACGGAGCTCACCACCCGGCTCATGTTCCCCCAGCTGGGCGTGGAACTCCAGCGGGCCATGGAGCGGGGCGTTCTGTCGGAGGAACTGGTCCTGCGGCTGATGTCCGTGCAGCCCGGTTTTTCCAACCGGCTCATCACCTATGCCATTGAGCTGATGACCGTGATGCTGAGCTTTGGCTATCTCTCCTTCTGCCTGAACCTCAGCCGCGCCCGCGCCGCCGGGGTCCGGGACCTCTTCGACGGCTTCGGCATCTTCTTCCGGCTGCTGTGGCTCAGCATCCTGTACGGCCTGTTCGTCTTCCTCTGGTCCCTGCTCTTCGTCATCCCCGGCATCGTGGCGGCTTACCGCTACTCCATGGCCTTCTATCTGCTGTTCGACGACCCCGGCAAGTCCGCCCTGGACTGTCTCCGGGAAAGCCGTGCCCTCACCCAGGGCCACAAGGGGGAGCTGTTCGTCCTGGACCTGAGCTTCCTGGGCTGGTGGATCCTCTGCCTGATCCCCTTTGTCAACGTCTATGTCATGCCGTATTACAACCTCACCCGCATCGGGTTCTACGAGGCGCTGCGGAGCGGCGTGCCCGGGCGGTATGCGGTGTGAGCGTCCGGGCGCTTTGAAACGGACTGGTACGGTCCGGCAAAGATGCAAAGAACCGCACAGTCCCTGCTTCCCTGCGGGCTGTGCGGTTCTTTTGGTAGTCAGTCTGTCCAGTCGATCTCTTCGGCGATCCTCTCGTCATCCCAGTCGGGATGCGCGTCCATCGTTGCGAGCAGCTCCTGGCAATCCTGCGTGGAAACATCCAGGATCTCCGCCAGTTCTGCAACGGCGGGGTGGCGTCTCCGGTGCTTGCGTGCCAGGCGCACCACTCTTCTGTATTCGCCCAAACTCTTTTGCATCGCGTAGGCTTCCATCATCAGCATGTATTCTCGCCTCCATTTTTGAATCGCAAAAAACCAGGAGCTGTCGCCGCAGCTCCTGATTCTTTTATCCGTACCGCCGGAAGCGCTCCGCCTTGGGGCGGAACTTCACGCCGGAGACCAGGCCCATCGCCGCGAACAGCGAGAACATGCTGCTGCCGCCGTAGCTGAAAAACGGGAGGGTCAGGCCGATGACCGGAGTGAGGCCGGTACACATGCCGATGTTGATGAAGCTCTGGAAGAGGATGGTCCCGGCCACGCCGAAGCAGACCAGCATACTCATGGTGTTGTGGCTGCGCAGACCGATCTGGACGCAGCGGAGGATGATGGCCAGCAGCAGGGCGATGACCACGATGCAGCCCAGCATCCCCAGCTCCTCCCCGATGACGGAGAAGATGAAGTCCGTGTGCTGGGCGGGAACGCCGCCGCTCTGGGTCTGGGGGCCGTTGTAAAGCCCCGTGCCGGTGAACTGCCCGCTGGCCAGGGCCAGACGGCTCTGGTTGGCCTGCCACATGACGCTGTCCCCGGCGGGGTCGATGCTGGGGTCATAGGGGGCCAGGATGCGGTTGATCTGGTCGGGGCGCAGGACGTTGCTCCAGAGGAAGGGGATCGCCGCCGCCATGGCCGCCGCGCCGATCAAAAACCAGTACAGCCGCAGACCGGCGATGAACAGCAGCAGCAGGAAGATGAAGAAAAAGATCAGCGCGCTGCCCAGGTCGCTGGAGATTATGACCACCAGGACGAAGGGGACGCCGAAGTGGACCGCCAGCTGCAAAACGCTCAGGGGGTGGTTCAGGTCCCGGTATTCCTTCAGATAGCTGATGTGCTTGGCCATGACCACGATGTAGATGATCTTGATGATCTCGCTGGGCTGGATGCCGATGGGACCGAAGCGCAGCCAGCTCTTGTTGCCGGTGTCGTCCGCCACGCCGAAAAAGCGCAGGGCCACCAGCAGCAGCGCGGAGATGGCGTAGAGGATGATCCACTTGTCGGCGATCACGTCGATGTCGATGACCGTGAACAGCACGAACAGGCCGACGCCGATCAGCAGGGCCACGGTCTGGATCAGCAGATACTGGGTGCTGCCCTCCGGCGTGTGGGCCGTGGCGCTGGCGATGACCACCAGGCCGAAGATCGAGCAGACCATGCAAAGAGCAAACAGCAGCATATCCGCCCGCTGAAAAAACTCCCTGGCCCAGGGCAGCATTCGTTTCATCCCCACGTTCCCCCTCGCGGCTTTTTCGCCGTCCATCATAATTTGGGATTGTATCATATTTTCATGCTTTACGCAATGCGCAAATCGGAGTATAATGGCCGGAGAAGGGGGCGGCTGCATGGACTATATCACACACTCGGAAGCCGAGACGGAGGACCTGGGGGCGCGTCTGGCCGCCGGGCTGCCGGCGGGGGCGGTGGTCGCCCTCTACGGGGACCTGGGCGCGGGGAAAACGGCCTTTGTCCGGGGCATGGCCCGGGGGCTGGGCCTGGACGTGCGCGTCAGCAGTCCCACCTTCACCATCGTCAACGAATACCCCGGCGAGCGGGAACTCTGTCACTTCGATATGTACCGGCTGAACGGGGCCGACGAGCTCTTTGACATCGGCTGGGAGGACTATCTCCGCCGGGGCGCGATCTGCGCCGTGGAGTGGAGCGAGCGGGTGGAAGAGGCCTTCGAGGGGGACGAAGTGCGCGTGCGCATCGAGAAACTGGGCGAGCAGGCGCGACAGATCACGATCGAGGGGGCGGAGCCATGCTGATTTTGGGACTGGAATCCTCCGCGAAGGCCGCCTCCGCCGCGGTGACGAAAGACGGGGCGCTGCTGGGCCAAAGTTTCCAGTGCAGCGGCCTGACCCACTCCCGC
>JAFYIF010000200.1 GCA_017538775.1 Oscillospiraceae bacterium
CGCAGGGGGCGCGAGCGCAGCGCATCCCCTCATCGACAAAGTCCCCTGGACTTTGTCGATGATTCTTTCACCGGGTGTGCCCCGATCAGCACTTCCAGCGTGTCGAAGAGCCGTTCCGGCTCCACCGGCTTGCTCAGGTGGGCGGTCATGCCCGCCTGGAGGGAGCGCTGCACGTCCTCGTCCAGGGCGTTGGCGCTCAGGGCGATGATGGGGATCTTCTTTGCGTCGGCCCGGTCCAGGGCGCGGATGCGCCGCGTGGCCTCGTGGCCGTCCATCACCGGCATCCGAATGTCCATCAGCACCGCGTCGTAGCTGCCCGGCGCGCTGGCGGCGAAGAGGTCCAGGGCGATCTGCCCGTTCTCCGCCAGGTCCACCGTGATGTCCCGCATACTCAGCAGTTCGATGACGATCTCCGCGTTCAGCGCCATGTCCTCTGCCAGCAGGATGTGACGGCCTTCCAGCTCCGCCCGGGGGGTCTCCGCCCCGCTCCGCTCCTTGC
The DNA here is from genome assembly GCA_017538775.1 of Oscillospiraceae bacterium. Classification (GTDB taxonomy): domain Bacteria; phylum Bacillota; class Clostridia; order Oscillospirales; family Oscillospiraceae; genus RGIG7114. The sequence continues at coordinate 500 of JAFYIF010000200.1, forward strand.
GGTGGAGGGCCTGGCGGAACTCCTGGAGCAGACCGGAGACAAAGAGCGGCTTGGCCAGAAAGCTGTCCACCCCCGCCCGGGCGGCCTCCTCCAGGATGGGGTCCCAGTCGTAGGCGGTGAGGATGATGATGGGGGAGTGGGTGTCGAAGCGCTCCCGAATGTTGCGCGTCACGGTCACGCCGTCTTCGCCCGGCATTTTCCAGTCCACCAGAATCAGGCTGTAGGGCTGCTGCCGCGCCCCGGCCAGCTCCAGCAGGCGGTAGGCCTCCTCCCCGCTGTTGCAGGCGTCGGAGTAGACGCCCGCCTCGTCCAGCACCGACTGGGCGTGCTCGCAGGCCACCGGGTCGTCGTCGATGATCAGCACCCGCAGGTCCTGGACGCGCAGCGTGTGGTCGGCTTTCTCCGTCCGGTCGGAGCTCTTCAGGCTCACGGTGACGGTAAACGTGGAACCCACGCCCTTCTCGCTCTCCACCTCGATGTGACCGTTCATGGCCTCCACGATGTTTTTCGTGATGGCAAGCCCCAGGCCGGTGCTGCCGAACTTGTTGGCCTTGCCCTCCTCCTCCTGGGAGAAGGCGTCGAAGATGTGGGGCAGGAAGCTTTTGTCCATGCCGATGCCCGTATCCCGGATCACGAAGCGCAGCGGCGCGTTGCCCGCATACTCGGGCAGCGGCTTCACCAGGAAGGTGACGGACCCGGGGGCGGGGGTGAATTTGACCGCGTTGCCCAGGATGTTGATCAGGGCCTGCCGGAGCTTGCCGTCGTCGCCGATGTAATAGTCGTTTACCCGGCCCAGCAGACGGCACTCGTAGTCCAGGCCCTTGTCCTGGCACTGGCCGTGGACGATGGTGTTGATCTGTTCCAGCATCTCCCGGAAGGAGAATTCCTCGCTGCGGAGGCTCATCCGCCCGCTCTCGATGCGGCTCATGTCCAGGATGTCGTTGATGAGGCTCAGCAGATGCCCGGCGCTGCTGCCGATCTTTTCCAGATGGTCCCGCGTCCGCTCGGAGAGGGTGGGGTCTTTCAGGGCGATGGCGTTCAGGCCGATGATGGCGTTCATCGGCGTGCGGATCTCGTGGCTCATGGAGCTGAGGAAGGAGGTCTTCGCGGCGCTGGCGGCCTTCGCCTGCTCCAGCGCGTCGGCCAGCGCGTGCTGTTTCGCCAGGTCCTCCCGCAGCTCGTCGTCCACGTCGGAAAAGCCCAGGCCCACCGCGTGGACGCGCCGGTCCTGCCGGTCCTCCTCGCTCTGCACGTCCGCGACGCGGACCATCTCATAGCGCTCCACGCCGTCCCGGACGCTCAGGTAGCGGTGGCTGAGCACGGTCTTCCGGGCCAGCCCGGCGCGGATGCTCTCCGCGTCCAGGAAGCGGAGGAAGTCCTCCCGCTCCGCCGGGTCCACATAGCGCTCCGCGTACCGGGCGAAGCCCGCCCGGAAGGGGAACACCTGCCCGGCCTGCACTTCATCCCGCAGGGCGGGGCTGGCCCGGTAGCAGCTGCACTCGTCCCGGTCCAGGTCCACATAGAAGACGCTCCGGTAGTCCGCAGCCATGGCGGTGAGCATCGCGTTGGCCCGGTGCTCCTGCTGCTCCTGTTCCAGAAGCTGCTGCTGCAAGCGAAGCCTGGTTTCCAGCTCCGCCTTCACCCGGTGGGAGCGGCGCAGCAGCAGCCAGACGGTCAGCAGCACCAGGCCCAGCAGCACCCCCAGCACCGCAAAGAGATTGTCCCGCAGGAACTGGGAGAGGGAGAACAGGTCGCTGGGATAGGAATAGCCGGTGAGCGCCGCGTTGATCTCCGCTTCGGACACCAGACCGGCAACCTTGTTCAGGATGTAATAGAGTTCGTGCTGCCCCCGCTGCACGGCGAAGGAGAAGTTCATGTTCTCGCCGGTGGCCACGGCGGTGAGGCGGCAGCGCTCCCGCTCCGCCTCCGTCTGGAGCAACCGGTAGCTGCTGAACAGGGCGCAGTCGGCATCCCCCGCTCCCACGGCCCGGAAGCAGGCGTCCAGGTCGTCGCAATAGACGACGCTCCAGTTGGGGAAGTTGTCCTGGAGGAAGGTGGTGAAGTTGGGGTTGGTGCTGTTCAGCGCGGCCCGCAGCGCCGTATCGGTGTTGAGGCCCAAGTGCTCGCTCTTGCGCACCGCCGCGTACATCTCCGTCTCCATGAAGGGGTCGGTCACCGTCACGTCCAGCATTTCTCCGTCATACGCGCTGAGGTGGACGGGGAAGACGCAGTCCAGTTCGCCCCGGTGCAGCGCCTCCAGCGCCGCCTCCAGCGTGGGATAGGCCAAGGGTTCAAAGGTGAGGTCCGCGTTTCTCAGATTCGCGGAGATCAGCTCCAGATAGTCCCGCAGCCCGCCCGTCAGGGTCCCGGTTTCGGCGTCAGTCCCGCAGAAGGGCAGATAGTCGTCCAGATAGCCCACCCGGACCGTCCCGTGGGCTTCCAGCCAGGCCGCTTCCGCCGAGGGCAAATACGCGCCGGTCCCGGACTTGCGGATGTATTTTTCATAGAGGTTCTGGTTGTAATAGCGGTCCTCATCCTGGATCTTGGTCAGGGCCTCGTTCAGCTCCTCCAGCAGGTCGGAGCGGGCGTTGCTGACGGCAAAATAGAAGTCGGACTGGCCGATGCGGATGAGGGGCGTACTGACGTTCGTGTTCCCGTAGGCGTCAAGGGTGACAAAGCCGTCCAGATCCCCGTCCACGAGCATCTGGACGGATTCCTCCTCCGTCCCGGAGAGCTCCACCAGCTCCACCGCCAGGCCATGCTCTTCGATCCAGGCCTGAAAGAGGTCCCGCTGGAAGCTGCCCTGGTTCACGCCCACGCGCTTTCCGTCCAGCGTGTGGAAATCTGTCGCCGAAATACTCTCGTTCCCCAGGGCGACGAAGATGTAATAGCTCTCCGTACCCATGGGCAGGGAGGAAAAGCGCATCTGGCTGGCCCGTTCCTCGGTATAGGACAGGTCGCCCATCAGGTCAATCTGGCCCTCCCGCAGCATTTGCAAAAGCTCCGGCCAGCTCCCCTCCACGTATTCGTAGGTCCAGCCGGTGTGGGCGGCGATCTTCTGCTGATATTCATAGGCGAAGCCGCAGCGGCGTCCGAAGCTGTCGGTGTAGTAGAACGGCGACTCATACCAGCCGGCCCGCACCAGCTTCTGCTCCGGTGCCTGGGCAAAGCCGCGCAGCGGCAGCGCCAGCGCCAGCAGCAGCGCCAGACACAGCGCCACCAGCGCCCATCGTCTTCGATTGGAACACCCGGTCATTCGCAACGCCCCGTTTCATAGAATCACTCAGAATCGATTATAGCAGAAACCTGTCAAAAATCAATGCCGGAATAACAAAATCAGGGGGCCAGGCCCCCTGATTTTCGCAGACTCCGCCGCCTTACACATTGAAGCGGAAGTAGGTCACGTCCCCGTCCTGCATGACGTATTCTTTCCCCTCGGAGCGGACCAGGCCCTTCTCCTTCGCCGCGGCCATGCTGCCGCAGCGCTTCAGGTCGTCAAAGGCCACGATCTCCGCCCGGATGAAGCCCCGCTCAATGTCGGAGTGGATCTTCCCCGCCGCCCTGGGGGCTTTGGTGCCCCGGCGGATGGTCCAGGCGCGGCACTCGTCCGGCCCGCAGGTCAGAAAGCTGATGAGGCCCAGAAGGGAATAGGAGCAGCGGATCAGCCGGGCCAGACCCCCTTCGGTCATGCCCAGTTCCTCCATGAACATGGCCCGGTCCTCCGGCTCCAGCCCCACCATCTCCGCCTCGAACTTGGCGCAGACCGGCAGCACCTGGCTGCCCTCCCGCTGCGCCAGCTCCTCCACCGCCCGGAAATAGGCGTTGCCCCCGGCGGCAAAGCTGTCCTCGTCCAGGTTGCAGGCGTAGATGACCGGCTTGGTGCTCAGCAGGTCGCTGGCCTCCAGCAGCGCCCGGTCGTCCGGGGCGCAGTCGAAGCTGCGGGCGGGCTGGCCCGCGTCCAGGTGGGCGGCCAGCGCCTCAAACAGCGCCGCCTCCCGCCGGGCGTGCTTGTCCCCGCCCTTCCCGGCCTTCTTCGCCTTCTCCGCCCGGCGCTGCACCATCTCCAGATCGGCCATGATGAGCTCCAGGTCGATGGTCTCGATGTCCCCCACCGGGTCCACCGGCGCGCTGACGGCGGCGTCCTCCACCACATGGATGATGTTTTCGTCGTCAAAGCAGCGCACCACGTGCACAATGGCGTCCGTGCGCCGGATGTTCTCCAGAAACTTGTTCCCCAGCCCCGCCCCGTGGCTGGCCCCCTTCACCAACCCGGCGATGTCCACGAACTCGATGACGGCGGGGGTGTGCTTCTTCGGCTGATACAGCGCCGTCAGCCAGTCCAGCCGCTCGTCCGGCACGGTGACGATGCCCACGTTCGGGTCGATGGTGCAAAAGGGATAGTTGGCGCTCTCCGCCGCGTTCCCGGTGAGGGCGTTGAACAGCGTGGATTTTCCCACATTGGGCAGTCCCACGATACCTAATTTCATAAAACGGTCACATCCTGTCTTGTTTTGGTTGATTCGTCGCGGGGAAATTATAGCACCGAAGCGCCGGAGATACAAGCCGGGGAGAAAGCTTTTTCGCCGCTGTCAGAACTGGAAGCAGGATCGTCTTAGCTGTCCCCAAATTCTTCGCTCAGAATGCCGTACCAGTCCCGCCGCCCGTGCAGGACTCGGAGGATCGTGACGGTGGCGTTGCTGCGACAAAACAGGGCCGCAGCTCCGCCCGGATCTCTTCCAGAGCTTCGTGCGCCGGGGAAACGCGCCCGGCCCGCATGTCTGCCAGCCCTTTCTCCAAAAGGGCGTCGAGTTCAAACTTTCCCACCAGACGCTTATCGGCCCTGATGTTCAACACGATCCCTCCCGCATTCCTTGATATGCAAAGTTTATCATCTGCCTGATACCGTGTCAATGCGCAAGCTTTGGAGCGGAGGAAAAAACCACGGAAGGGCCGAGACTCCAGCCCGACATCTTTTCGGGAACTTTTTCCCGCCTCCCACGTCAAAGAGGCAAAGAAAGCGAAAGGCAGGGATGCTTCGATGAAACAAGTGAAAAAGACCGCCGCGCTGCTGCTCTCGCTCGCCCTCCTGCTGGGCCTTTGTGCCTGCACAGCGCCCGAAACCCCGGCGGAGACGCCCGCCACAGCCGCCCCCGCCGCGACGGAAGGCCTCTACGTCACCGTCACCGGCGCCAGCGCGGGCTATGAGTCCTCCGAAGCCGAGGCCGACGGCATGGCCGACTACGGCGCCATTGCCTCCGCCGCGGCCAAGGGCGCGCCGGAACCCGCCGCCGCGCCCATGTCGGAACCGGGGGAGAGCGCCCTGCTTCCGGCGGCCACCGGGGCCCCGGAGGCTGCCCCGGTCCTGCCCCCGGATCTGCCCATCGCCACGCCGGACCCGGGCCAGCCCTTTGTCCTGACGGCGGCGGAGTGGAACGACAACGAAAACTGGCCCTTCTTCACGAACCTGGTGAACGCGGGCAAGATCGCCTTCCCCTCCTTCGGCCTGGACCCCCGCCAGCGGGTGCGCGTGACGCTGCGGGACGAAGCGGGCCAGCCCCTGCCCGGCGAGGCCGTGGCGCTGCTGGACGCCGCCGGGGAGACTCTCTGGACCGCGCAGACGGACAGGATCGGAACGGCTTACCTCTTCTGTCAGAGCGGCGAGACCCCGGCGGCGGTGTCGGTCCAGGGCACGGTGACGCCCCTTTCCGTGGAGACGCCCCCGGAGACCCGGCAGGGCGACCCGGTCGTCACCGTCCTGGACGAGCTGGAGCTGCAAGCCACGGCGAAGACCCCGCCGAAGACCGCCCTGCAGGTGATGTTTCTCGTGGACACCACCGGCTCCATGAGCGATGAGCTGAGCTATCTGCAAAAGGACTTCGCCGCCATCGCCGAGGAGATCGGCGACGCGGTGGCCTGGTCGTTCTGCTTCTACCGGGACGAGGGCGACGAGTATGTGACGAAGTGCAGCGAGTTCACCCGGGACACGGCGGCGGTCCAGGCCCTGATCGCCGGGGAGTACGCCACAGGCGGCGGGGACACCCCGGAGGCCGTGGCGGAGATCCTGGACCAGACCCTGGACATGGGCTTCCTGCAGGACGCGGGGCGCAGCGGCTGGCGGGAGGACAGCGAAAAGCTGGTCTTCCTGATCTTCGACGCCCCGCCCCATGACGGCACCGATGCGACCATCCGCGCCGCCGTCCGCCGGGCCGCCGAAGCGGGCATCCGCGTTGTGCCCGTGGTGGCCAGCAACGCCGAGCGGGACACGGAACTCTTCGCCCGCGCCCTGGCCATCTGCACCGGCGGCACCTACGTCTTCCTCACCGACGACTCCGGCGTGGGCGAGAGCCACCTGGAACCCATCGTCGGCCCCTACACCGTGGAAAAGCTGCACGACATCCTCGTGCGGATCATCCGAGACAGCCTCCCCGCGTAACCGGGGCGGAAAAACCATGGGCGCGCTGCGAAAACCCCGCGGCGCGCCCTGTCTGCCTCCGCCCTGCGCGGCTTTGCAACCGCCGGTTGCGGAATTGCCGCGTCATCTTGCTTGCCTGTCAGCCGACAGTGTGCTATGCTGAAGCTGCACGAAGCTCGTGACAAGAGGAAAAGGAGCGAAGCAAGATGATTCTGGCGGACAAGATCATAGACCAGCGGAAAAAGAACGGCTGGTCCCAGGAGGAGCTGGCGGAGCAGCTGGGCGTCAGCCGACAGACGGTCTCCAAGTGGGAAGGCGCCCAGTCCGTGCCGGACATGGGCCGGGTGGTCCAGCTGTCCACGCTGTTCGGCGTCAGCACCGACTATCTGCTGAAAGACGACATGGAGCTGCCCGAGCCGACGGCGGGGGCGCAGCCCGACGCCCCGGAGCGCAGCCTGAGCATGGAGGAAGCCAACGAGTTTCTGCGCGTGAAGGCGGTCAACGCCCGCTGCGTCGCGCTGGGGGTGCTGCTGTGCGTCCTCTCGCCCGTCTGCCTGATCCTGCTGGGCGGCGCGCAGGCCTACGGCCTGCTGGGGCTGAGCGAAGCCCAGACGATGGGCCTGGGTCTGGCGGTGCTGCTGCTGATGGTCGGCGGGGCCGTGGCCCTGTTCGTGACCAGCGCCGTGCGCGTCAGTCCCTACGCCTGGCTGGAAGAGGAGTCCGTGGACACCCTCTACGGCGTGGACGGCATGGTGAAGGAGCGCCGGGAGCAGTACCGCCCCAGCTTCACCCTCCAGCTCACCCTGGGCATCGTCCTCTGCGTCCTGTCGGCGGTCCCGATTTTCCTGAGCGTGATGCTCTACGGGGAACAGGAGGGCTTCGCCCATGTCCTGGCCGTGGCGCTGACCCTTGCGCTGGTTGCCGTCGGCGTGTGGCTGATCGTCCGCGCCTCCACGGTCTGGGGCGGGTTCCAGCAGCTTCTGGAGGAGGGCGACTACACCCGCGCCAGCAAGGAGAACAAGCGGAAACTGGCCCCCTTCAACGGCGTCTACTGGGGCCTGGTGACGGCGGGCTATCTGGCCTGGAGCTTCCTCAGCAACAGCTGGGACCGGACCTGGATCGTCTGGCCGGTGGCGGGGGTGACCTATGGGGCCATCCTCGGGACACTCAAACTGATTCGGAAATAACAGCTCTTGCAGCAAAAGCGCGGCGGAAGGCCGCAGATCGTGGGGAACATATGAACATCCATTTCATTCAACAGGACGACTGGGTCGCGCCCGGGGCGTTCCGCACCTGGGCCGAGGCGCACGGTTATACCATCAGCATGACACGCTGCTGGCTGTTCGAGCCGCTGCCGGAGACGGCGGACGCGGATTTCCTGATCGTGCTGGGCGGCTTCCAGTGCCCGGCCACCACGCAGCGCGACTGCGCCTACTTCGACGCCGAAGCGCAGAAGGCGCTGATCCGCCGCTATGCGGAGAGCGGGAAGATGGTGCTGGGCGTCTGCCTGGGCGCGCAGCTCCTGGGGGAGGCCCTGGGCGCGCCCTACTCCCACAGCCCGGAGCGGGAGGTGGGCCCGGTGCTGGCCCATCTGACGGCGGCGGGGCGGGCCGACCCCCTGTTTGCGGCCTTCCCGGACGAGTTTCTAGCGGGGGAATGGCACAACGATATGCCCGGCCTGACGCCGGAGAGCGCGGTCCTGGCCGAGAGCGAGGGCTGCCCGCGCCAGATCGTGCGCTACGGCCCGCTGCTGTACGGCTTCCAGACCCACATGGAGCTGACCCATTCCATCGTGGCGGACGGGGTCCGGGAGGCCGCCGGGACGCTGCGGGGCGGCGGGCGCTTCATCCAGACGCCGGAGCAGCTGCTGGCCTTCGACTACACGGAGATGAACGCCCTGCTGTGCTCCTTCCTGGACGCCCTGGTGGAGCGCTACCGGCGCAGCCGCGCCTGAGTCCTCGACGCCCTTCCCGCGATGTCTCCCCCCGCCCTCCGTATAATGGAGGGAAAGGGGGGAGCGCGTATGAGACGGAAAGGCTGGCTGCTGCTTGCGCTGCTGGCGGGGCTGCCCGTGGCGGTCCGGGAGCTGGACCCGGCCCTGGCGTCGGCGGCAAGGGACCGGGTGCTGGAGGCGGTGGGCTACCGGGACGGGGCCTGCGCCGGGGCGCTGGACGAGCTGGGGACCCGCCTGGCCCTGCGCCTGGAGGGAGAGCCGACCGCAGCGGCGACGGAGCTGCGGGCGCGGCGGTACCGGACGGAGGAAGCGGCGGTGCTGGGGGAGCGCCCCCCGGAACCGCCGCTCCCGTCGGAGCCGGAACAGACGCTTGACCCGGAGCCGACGGAGGCCCCGGACCCGACACCGGACCCGCAGACGGCGGCGGGGGAGGCGGCAGCCGCGGCCTTTCTGGAAAGTCAGCGTTCCTTCGGGGACCAGGCGCTCCCGGAGGACGTGGACTGCGGCTATGTGCCGCTGCCCTTTGCCTACGCCCTGCCCGTGGCGGGATACCGCTCGTCCGGCTTCGGCTTCCGGCTCCACCCGCTGCGGGAGGAGGTCCTCTTCCACTACGGCACGGACGTGGCCGCGAGCAGCGGGGAGCTGATCTGCGCCTTTGCCGACGGGACCGTGCTGGCGACGGGCTTCGACGAGGGTTACGGCAACTATCTGCTGCTGGGCCACGCGGAGGGCTGGCGCAGCCTCTACGCCCATTGCAGCGCCGTTTCCGTGGCGGCGGGGGAGTGGGTGCGCTGCGGACAGCCGATCGCCCGGGTGGGGGCCACGGGCCAGGTGACCGGCCCGCATCTCCACTTCGAGCTGACGCAGCGGGGGGTCTACCGCAACCCGGAGTACTACATCAACGGATGAGGCCGCCCCGCATAAGCCTGGACCCGCTGGCGGCGCTGGTCTTTGCCCTGGGCTGGTTTCTGGACGGGGAGGGCCTGATCGCCTGCGCGGTCCCGGCGGCCCTGGTCCACGAGCTGGGCCACCTGCTGGCCCTGCGCTTGTGCCGGGCGCGGGTAGACAGCCTGCGCCTGGGTCTGCTGGGCGCGGAGCTGCGCTACCGCGGCGCGCTGAGCCGGGGGGAGACCCTGCTGTGCGCCGCGGCCGGTCCGGCGGCGGGGATTCTCTACGCCCTGGCCGCCTGTGCCTGGGGCGGCCCCTTCCTGCTGCGCAGCGGCGCGCTCAGCCTCTGCCTGAGCGCCTGGAACCTCCTGCCGGTCCTGCCGCTGGACGGCGGGCGCATCCTGCTTGCCCTGGCCGGGGAGCGCGTCAGCCGCCGGGTGGGGGAACTGGCCGCCACGGCCCTGCTCCTGGGCGGCCTGGTCCTGCTCTATCGCGGCGGAGGCCCCGCGCCTCTGGCGGCGGGCATCTGGCTGCTCTACCAGGCCCGGAAACGCAGCGCCCAGGCGCGGCTGGAGGCGGGATA
>JAFYIF010000201.1 GCA_017538775.1 Oscillospiraceae bacterium
CAGCATGGCCGTGCGCGGCAGCCGGCTTTTCGGCCCCTCCGCCTGGTCGATCCGCTGGTGCAGATGCGGAATGACGTGGTCCAGGAGCAATAAAAACAGAATGCCGAGCCAGAACCCGATGACAGCGGGGAGAAAGCCCGGCTGCCCCGCCGTCGCGGCCTGTTCGATGGCGGGGATCAGCAGACTCCAGATCGAAGCCGCCACCATCACCCCCGCGGCAAACCCGGTCAAAGCCCGCTGGACCCCCAGGTTCAGCTCCCGCCGCAGAAAGAACACACAGGCCGCGCCCAAAGCCGTCCCGAGAAAGGGGAGCAGTAGTCCCGAAATCACTGTCTTCATGTGCTGCGTTCCGATCCTTTCCGTGTTTGGCTCCCATGATACACCGAATGGACCGCGGTGACAAGGAGGGATTTCCGCAGCAAGTTTCGCCTTGATGCCACAAGCGCCCGAAAAAAACCGCTTCGTTTTTCCGCGCACGGTTGACAGGATTTGCCGAAATTTGTATACTATACGAAAGGAAAACATCGCCAACAGTCCGTATCGAACGGAAAAAAGGAGGTACAGGGAAGCATGACGTTCCAGGAGTTGATGGGCGTATATCAGATCAATGACGATCTCGGCAATCAGAGCGCATATCAGGCGCTGGTAAAGCAGATGCAAAACCGGGTCACGCCGGTCATCGGGGCCGGTCTGTCCGTATGGGCGGGCTACCCCACATGGAGCAAGCTGCTGACCGAAAAAGCGAGCGGAACGTCCGTGGAGCAGGAGGTCCGGGATCTGCTGGCAAAGGAGGCCTATGAGCAGGCGGCCTCCAGGCTGGAGGGCTTTTATCGCACCAACCGCTTTCGGTCCGCGCTCCGGTCCGCCTTCGACCCGGCGAAGCTGCGGGAAGCGGCCCGCCCGGCTTACCAGCGCAGGATCCCCCGCCTGTTCCCCGGCCCCGTCGTCACGACGAATTACGACGTGTCATTGGACCGGCTGCTGAACGCTCCGTTTGTCGTCACGCCGGAGAGCGATTTTCAGGATACCGAGCTGAGATCCCGTATCCAGAAACACGAACGGATGCTGGTGAAGCTCCACGGGACGGTGGACGACCCGGCGCACATGATCCTGACAGAGCAGCGCTACAACGAGACCTACGGCGCCGATCCGCAACACCCGGATCTCTCTCTCCCGCTCCCAAAGGCGCTGCAAAGCGTGTTCAACGGCGCGCCGCCGCTGTTCCTGGGCTGCGGGCTGGGGCCGGATCGGACCTGCGCGGTGCTGCACGCCTGCAAGGGGGCTTCCGGCTTCGCGCTGTTGGAGCTGCCGCCGGAAACGGAGAACCCGGACGAGCCGTGCAAACCGAAGCTGTTTCAGGGTGATGGGGCATATTTGCCCGCCTTTGCTGAACGCCTGGACTTTCTGGACGGGCTGGAGCTGCAAGTGATCTGGTATCCATACAAAAAGCATGAGGCGGTGGGCGTCCTGCTGGAGCAGCTGGCAAAAGACCTGCTCCCCCCGGACGCCGGGGAAGCGCTGCGGAAACTGGAGGAACAGCAGTACCATGGCTCCGCGCATTTCCTGGGCCGGGACGCCCAGGTGCGGGAGCTTGCGGACGCGCTCCAAAACCCCGCCGTAAAACGGCTGCTGGTCTACGGCGTGGCGGGCATCGGCAAAACGGAGATCTGCAAGGCCGCGTATCGGACGCTCAAACAGGCCGATCCCGCCTTCACCATGTCCCCGGTCGATCTGACGGGCGCTTCTTCCATGTCGGAAGTTTTGAGCAGGCTCTCTCTGGCACTCGGTTTCTCCGCGCAGGACCTCGGCCCGGACCAACTGCTTCCCGGCCTGCTGCGCTGGCTCGCCTCCGCCGGCAGGGGAGCGGCGCGTCCTCTGGTCTGGCTGGACAACTTTGAAGAGGTCTGGCTGAAGGCCCCGGCGGAGCGAAACGCGCTGTCCGACGCGCTCTTCCACCTGTCAGCGGCGGGGCTGCGCTTTCTGATCTCCAGTCAGGTCCGTATCCCGGCGGATCGGACCCTGGAGGTCCGCACCCTGG
>JAFYIF010000202.1 GCA_017538775.1 Oscillospiraceae bacterium
AAATGATAGTATACACGTTCTCCGGCAAAAGTCAAGGGGGTTTTTCAGTTTTTTTGCGGAGCTGCCCCGCCTCTCCCCCGTTGACACCCCCCGACAAATCCACTATACTGTGGGAGGAATCTCCAGGCCGTTTTCGGCAAATACGATAAAGGACGGTTTTTTTCATGTCTGACTACATCATCGCCACCACCTCCACCTCCGACCTGCCGCGGACCTGGCTGGACGCGCATGGGGTGCCCTTTCTGCCCTACAGCTACACGGTCAACGACCGGCTGTTTGAGGACGACTGCCGGGAGGAGCGCCGGGCGGAGATCTACGCGGGGATGCGCCGGGGGGACCGGCTTCAGACCTCGATGATCAATCAGTTTACCTATGAGGAGTTTTTCCGGGGGCTGCTGGGCGGCGGGAAGGACCTGATCTTCCTGGACATGTCAAGCGAGATGTCCGCCTCCTATCGGAACTGCGCCGCGGCGGCGGAGGCTGTCCGGGCGGAGTTTCCGGCGCGGCGGCTCTATGTGATGGACACCCGCTGCATCTCCGGCGGGCTGGGGACGCTGGTGGTGAACATGGTGCGCCGGATGGAAGCGGGCGCGGACTTCGACGCGGTGATCGCCTGGGGCGAGGCGCACAAGCTGCGCATTGCCCACCGCTTCACCGTGGACGATCTGAACTATCTCAAGGCCGGGGGGCGGGTCTCCAACGCCTCGGCGCTGGTGGGCTCCATCCTGAACATCAAGCCGGTGCTGTATGTGCCGGACCGGGGCACGCTGGACGTGGTGAAGAAGGCCAGGGGGCGCAAAATGGCCCTGAACTGCATCCGGGACAGCGTGCTCCGCGACCTGTCCGAACTGGACCCCACGGGGCTGGAGCTGCACATCCTCCACGCCGACTGCCGGGCCGACGCGGAGTACATCCGGGACGCGGTGAAACAGGCCTATCCCCAGACCGGGGAGATCAGCATCACCCAGTTGGGCGTGGTCATCGGCGCCCACTGCGGGCCGGGGCTGCTGACCGTGTTCTATCTCTGCAATGGCCGCAGGCCGGAATAAACAAGGGACGGGCTTCCCGCACAGCGGAAGCCGGAAAGGAGTCGTAGCCATGCAGCAGGAGATCATCGAACGTCTGAACCGGGGCAACCGGAGCTATCTGGAGGGCGGCGCACCCGGGGATGTGTCCGCGGCCCGCCGCCGGGAAACGGCGGAGCAGGGACAGCGGCCCCACACCGTGGTGCTGTGCTGCTCCGATTCCCGGGTCATCCCGGAGCGCATCTTCTCCGCCGGCATCGGGGAGCTGTTTGTGATCCGCGTGGCCGGAAACGTGCTGGGCCCCCAGCAGCTGGGCAGCATCGCGTACGCGGTGGACCACCTGGGCTGCGGCCTGGTGCTGGTGCTGGGCCACACAGGCTGCGGCGCAGTGGCGGCGGCCCTGGAGGGCGGCGGGCACGGCGCAGTGGCCACCCTCACCGACGAAGTCCTCCGCGCCATCGGCACGGAGCGCGACCCGGCCCGGGCCGAGCGCCGCAACGTCCGCTACGCGGTGGAGCAGCTCCGCCGCCACTACGCCGACGCGGCGGCCCCGGACATCCGCGGGGCCATGTACGACATCCGCAGCGGCGCGGTTTCCTGGCTGGACGAGGGGCTTTGATCGTCGCGTCACCCGGCCCTTTTTGCTTCGTCGGGATTCGCCCTTGAAAAATGCTGTGGAGCATGATAGAATTTCTGTGAGGAAATCTGACGGAGAGCGAGGGATGGATTTGGCTGAAACCGGGATGGATCGAGCGCATCAGGAGGACCTGCAGCGACTCAGAGGCTTTCGTCTGATGGACGATGACTTCCTGACAAAATGCTTTGAGGGCGATCTCGCGTGCATGGAACTCGTGCTTCGGATCGTCATGGAGATGCCGGACCTGAGGGTTCATGAAGTCCATACGCAGGTCTTTGTGGAAAATTTGTTGAATCGTTCCGTGCGGCTGGACATTCTGGCGACAGACAGCGACGGGAGAAAAATCAACGTGGAGATCCAACGTGCGGACCGTGGCGCGGGACGAAAACGGGCCCGCTACAACAGCAGCATGATGGACGCCAATCTGCTCCGAAAAGGTGAGAACTTTGACGAACTCCCGGAAACCTGGGTCATTTTTATCACCGAGCATGACGTGATGGAACTGGGCCTCCCGCTGTACCACATCGACCGCGTGATCGCGGAAACCGGAGGTTTATTTGACGACGGAACGCATATCCTGTATGTGAACGGCGAATACCGCGACGATTCTCCGGTGGGCAAGCTGATGCACGACTTTTCCTGCACGAATCCGGGGGATATGTATTACGGCGTGTTGGCAGACAGGGTACGATTTTTCAAGGAAAGCAAGGAGGGTGTTGCGATCATGTGTCGGGTCATGGAAGACATGCGGAACAAAACGATGAAAGAGGCAATGAGAGCGACTGCGCTTCGGATGCTGAGCGCTGGAAAATATGCCTATGACGAGATCGCGGAGATCTCCGGACTCCCCCTGGAGGAAGTCCTGACCCTGCGCGAGAACAAAACCGCATAAAGCGAACTGGCCGGGGGACTGAAAAAAGTCCCCCGGCGCATTTGCATTCCGTCCCGGTCCGCTCCCATCCATAGTCGTAAATGAGAACGCTCCCAGGCCCTGTCGCCCGGAAGCGTTCTTTTTCCTGCGTCTCAGTTGATCTTGACGCCCTCCCAGAGGCTGTTGATGTAGTCCAGCAGCTCCGCGGGGAGGTTGCGGTAGGCCAGGGTGTTGTACAGCTCCGCGAAGTCGTCGATCTCGGGATAGAGGATCTCGATGACCTCCTCGCCCATCTCTTCGAGATACTCCGGGTCGGTGTAGACCACCGTGTTGGGGGAGGCGTACCAGGTGGCCTCCGCGTTGGCGATGGCGGCGTCGCGGTCCAGCATGAAGTTGATGAAGCGCTCGGCCAGCTCCTGATGCTGGCAGCAGGAGGGGATGCACATGGCGTCGATGTAGTAGTTGGTGGGCTCCGGGTAGTAGAAGCGCAGATCCACGCTGGAGGACTGGTTGTCCAGCATCGTGAAATAGTCCCCGGCGTAGTAGGCGCCGACGGCCACTTCCCCGGACTCCATCATGTTGTAGATCTCGTCCATGACATAGCTGTAGACGTAGGGCCGCTGGGCCTTCAGCTCCTGGAACGCGGCGTTCCAGTCGGGCTTCTCCAGGCTGTTCACGTCCAGGCCCAGCTTGTACATGGCGGTGCCGAAGGCGTCCCGGGAGTTGTTGAACTGGACGATGCGGCCGGAATATTTGGAATTCCACAGCAGCTCCCAACCCTGGGCGTCTGAAGCGTCCACCTCGTTGGCGTTCCAGATGATGCCCACGATGCCGTAGGTGTAGGGCACGGAGTAGCTGTCGTCCGGGTCATAGTACAGGCCCCGGAAGTTCTCGTCGATGTTGGCGTAGTTGGGGATGTTGTCGAAGTTCAGGGGCAGCAGCATCCCCTCCTCCCGCATCCGGGCGATCATGTAGTCGCTGGGGAAGATCACGTCATAGCTGACGGCCCCGGAGGACAGCTTGGCGTACATGTTCTCGTTGCTGTCGTAGGTGTCGTAGTTGACGCGGACCTTCTGGCCGTAGGTCTCCTGATACCAGGCTTCAAAGGCCTTGACCGTGTCATAGCTGCCCTCGCTGCCGTCGGAGATGTATTCGCCCCAGTTGTAGACGTTCAGGGTCAGGGTCGCCCCGTCGTTCCCGCCGGGCTCGCCGGGTCCGCCGCAGGCGGCAAGCAGGGCGACGGCCAGCAGACAGGCCAGGAGGAGGGAGAATGTCTTTTTCATAGCGGTCTTTCCTTTCCTTTATAAAAATGATTGTTAATTCCTGAAAACTGAAGAATTAAGACTTAAATAAGTTTTCAGCTTTCAGTATTCATTTCTTTTTCTCATCCCGGTCCGTCAGGTTGG
>JAFYIF010000203.1 GCA_017538775.1 Oscillospiraceae bacterium
AAACATACTGAACGAGCAAAAGGCCCCCGAACCGACGGTTCGGGGGTCTCTTGCGCGTCCGCTTCACTCTTTCTTTTTCGGCAGGAAACTCTGCCAGGCGGCGGCGAGCTGGTCGGGCTGGAAACTCTGGGGCAGCTGGAAGCTCTGGGGCAGCTTGAAGCCCTCCGGCATGAAGTTCTCCGGCTTGAAGCTCTCCGGGAAAAAGCTCTCCGGCTTGAAGCCCTCGCCCTGGAAGGGGCGGAGGAGCTGGAGCATGGGATTCTCCGGCACGGCCTCCTGCTTCTGGTCCTTCGCCTGCATGGCCTTGGCCGATACGCGGAAAATGATGGGCTTGCGTTCGCACAGCAGCACGCCGTCTTTCACCTTCACCGGGCTTTTGTCGATCAGGTTGACATAAGTCCCGTCCGGGGCCTCCACCGGCACCGGGTTTTTCAAAGAGCAGAGGGAGAAGACGCCGAAGGTGGTCGCCTCCGCGTTGACGCGGCGGAGTATGGCGATGTCGTAATCGTCGTCGGCTTTGCCGAAGAACACGTCCTCCGGGCGGAGGACCTCCCGCTTGATCTCCCCGAGGCGCTTTATCAGCGCGCTCAGGTCGTGGCCGGTGCCCCGGTGGATGGGCTCCCGCTCAAAGAGGCTGGGGGTCCGGTTGTCCATGAACTCCTGTCCCGCGTAAAGCAGGGTGGTGCCTTTCAGGAAGTAGAGCATGGCGGTGTAGTTGGCGATGTCGCTCTCCTCCGGGATGCGGGAGGCGATGCGCGGCTGGTCGTGGTTTTCCAGGAAGCGCAGCTTGTTGTAGTTTTCGGGATAGACGGCCTCCTGGAGGGCCAGGTCGTCCAGATAGTGGCTCAGCGGGGCGTTGCCCAGGAGGAAGCGGTCGAAGCTGTCCCGGATGTCGTACTCATACTCGATGTCGAAGGCCGCATAAAGCTCCGCGTCGTGGGCCGTGGGGATGCCTCTGGCGCGGTTTTCGGCCTGGAAGGCGCGGTGGGTGGTCTCCGCCAGCCAGACGAAGCCGGGGTGGACCTCCTGCACCGCCGCTCTTGCCCGCTTCCAGAAGTCCAGGGGCAGGAGGCTCGCCACGTCGCAGCGGAAGCCGTCCACGATCCCGGCCCACATGCGCAGGGTCTCGATCTGGTAGTCCCAGAGTTCCGGCACGGAATAGTCCAGGTCGATCACGTCGCCCCAGTCGCCGACCCGGTTGCCGGGCTTGCCCTCCGCGTCGCGGTAGTAAAACTCCGGGTGGCTCTCATAGAGCAGGGCGTCCGGGGACGTGTGGTTGTACACCACGTCGATCATGACCTTCATCCCCCGGGCGTGAATGGCGTCCACCAGGGCCTGGAAGTCCTCCATGCTGCCGTATTCCGGGTTCACGGTCCGGTAATCCCGGTTGGCGTAGGGGCAGCCCAGGGAGCCCTTTTTCTTCTCCACGCCGATGGGGTGGATGGGCAGGAACCAGATAAAATCGACGCCCAGGGCGGCGATGCGGTCCAGGTCGGGGATGACGGCGCGGAAGGTCCCCTCCGGCGTGTGGGCGCGGACATAGATGGAGTAGATCACCTGATGTTGCAGCTGGAGATCGGTATCGGCGGCCATGTGCGGCTCCTCCTTCTCAGTTCCTTGATTGATACGCTACAGTATAGCATGGTTTTTTTTCAATCTCAACTGTTTTCGTCCGCGTTTTTCCAAAAGCTTTTGGATTGACAGCGGCTTGTCCCCGATGCTACAATGAGACACGCTTCGACCCCGACTATCAAAATGAGGTGATTTTTACTATGGAACGTTGCAGTGCCATTTTAATGCCGGTCTCTTCGCTGCCCTCTCCCTACGGCATCGGCAGCTTCGGCCAGGCGGCCTATGAATTTGCCGACTTCCTCCACGCGGCGGGCCAGAGCTGCTGGCAGCTCCTGCCCCTGGGCCCCACCAGCTATGGCGACTCCCCCTATTCCAGCCCCTCCAGCTTCGCGGGGAACCCCTATTTCATCGACCTGGATCTGCTGGTGGGGGACGGTCTGCTGACGCGGGAGGAGCTGGGCGCCCACCGCTGGGGCGACGATCCCCGCCATGTGGACTACGGAGCGCTGTACGAGGCCCGCTACGCCCTGCTGACCCGGGCCAAGGCCCGGGGCTGGGACCGGGACCGGGAGGCCGTGGCGGCCTTCGAGGCGGAGAACCGGGACTGGCTGCCGGACTACGCCCTGTACATGGCCCTCAAGCGGCATTTTGATATGAAGTGCTGGATGGACTGGCCGGACGACGAAGCCCGGCTCCACCGCCCGGCGGCCCTGGAGCGCTGGCGCGCAGCGCTGCGGGAGGATGTGGAGCTGTTCACCTACATCCAGTTCCTCTTCTTCCGCCAGTGGAAGCAGCTGAAAGATTATGTAAACCGACTCGGCATCCGCATCATCGGGGACCTGCCCATCTATGTTGCCCTGGACTCCGCCGACGTGTGGGCCGCGCCGGAGATGTTCCAGCTGGACGAGCGCGGCTGGCCCACGGAAGTGGCCGGGGTCCCGCCCGACTACTTCAACGCCGACGGCCAGCTCTGGGGCAACCCCCTGTACAACTACGCGGCCATGGAGCGGGACGGCTTCCAGTGGTGGATCCGCCGGGTCGGCGGCGTGGCGCGGCTTTATGACGTGGTCCGCATCGACCACTTCCGCGGCTTTGAGAGCTACTGGGCCGTGCCCTACGGCGACACCACGGCCCGCCGGGGCCGCTGGGTCAAAGGCCCGGGCATGAAGCTGGTGGGCGTGCTGACCAGTTGGTTCCACGAGCTGGAGTTCATCGCGGAGGACCTGGGCTACGCCACGCCGGAGGTGGCAAAGCTGCTGCGGGATTCCGGCCTGCCGGGGATGAAGGTGCTGGAGTTCGCCTTCAGCCCGGACGGGAAAAGCGACCACCTGCCCCACACCCACAGCTTCAACTGCACCTGCTACACCGCCACCCACGACAACGCCCCCCTGGCCCTCTGGAAAAAGACCGAAGCTTCGAGGGCGGAACTGAAGTTCGCCAAAGAATACGGCGGCTTCGGCGCGGGCCGCGACTTCAACGACGGCGTGATCCGCCTGGGTATGCGCAGCCCCGCCATGCTCTTCGTGGCCCAGATGCAGGACTGGCTGGAACTGGGTGAAGGCTGCCGCATGAATTTCCCCGGCACCCTGGGCGGCAACTGGACCTGGAGAATGCTCCCCGGCGAGGCCACAAAGGACCTGGCAGCGCGCATCCACGAGATCACAAGGGTCTTCGCCCGCCTGCCAAAGGAGAAGGAAACGGAGCAGGCGGAGAAGAAAGAAGAGAAAACGGAATAAGCAA
>JAFYIF010000204.1 GCA_017538775.1 Oscillospiraceae bacterium
CAACACACATGAGACTATCAGATCATGCTAATATGGTAGCTGAAAATGGCTTGACGCTCTATTTTGGGGCAGCATTGACAAATTTATGACAATGTTTCCAACGTAAGCTCCACACACTTAGATTTGTTGAAAAGCGCTTTACAACGTATAAATAAAGCTGACGTAAAACGATTCCTTCTGCTCTTGAAAACTGAATGCTGAAAGTAAAATAGTATTGATGTCAACAAGAAAGGTGATACCAAAGATGAGTAAGCACACAATAGAAAAAGCCAGCACCTGCAGTCATCCAAGACCGCAGGTGCTGGTTGGCATAAAATCATAGATCCGCACGTTGCCGCGCAGCATCTGAAAGCTATCATTCATCCGGCTGGAATCAACCTCACGTTTGCCCCGATCGCGACAGCAGCAGCCGCAGATTGTCGTAGTCTTTCTTCTTTTCCGCGTCCTTGAGGGCGGAAAAGGGCCTCAGATCCACATGGAGCCGACGGACCGGGTCTCTGTTTGCGCCGTCTTCCGGGACGCCGCAGCGCCAGTTGTTCAGGTAGTGGTAACGGCACCAGCGCTCGTGCTCCAGCTCCGCCAGCAGCGTCTGCGTCTTCTCCGGCAGCGCCTCGTAGTCAGCGCCGCCATAGCCCAGCCGCTCCAGCATTTGCAGCCGGATCTCGTGGTAATCCGCCGCGCTGACATTGGAATAGCGGGTAAAGGCGTCCAGCTCCTCCCAGCTTTTTCCCTGATACAAGTCCTGATACATGCGGTGCAGCGCCTGCGCGTTGGCATACAGGCGATCCTCCAGGATGCCCTCCGGCTTCGTGGCCTCCCCGAACCAGTCGAACAGGCAAATCGGATTGCCCTGCGCAAGCTGCTCCACCGCCGCGCTTCCGTTGGAAAACACGGTGATGTCGGCCTGGGGGACGGCGGTCAGCAGGCGGTTCAGGAGCCGCCCCTGGTCTTGCTGCTCCAGCACCAGCACGCGCCCGGCGCGGGAGAGCAGCTCCAGCGATTCATACCAGGCTTCGCTGTGCGCAAGGACGCAGTCGCCGATCTGCTGCAAGCCCCAGCGGACGGCCAGCAGTTCCTCCGCGTCGCCGAACACATGATAGCGGATGCGCTGCTCCGGGGAAAACACGTTGTATTGCAGCCCCCAGTACAGCAGCTCCTCCCCCAGCTTTCCGAAGCCCAGCAGCACCACATCCGTCTCCTGCCCCGCCGCCGAAAGCGCGGGATACAGGCTGTGGGTCTTCCAGTACAGGCGGGCGGCGGTCTCCTCACAGGAGAAGAGCCGGACGCCCTCGTCGGGCTGGGCCAGGGGCGAGAGGCCCTCGCAGCGGAGATAGACCCGCCTGCCCCGCAGGGCCTCGCGGTGGCGCCGGTAGAAGCGCAGGTTTTCCTCCTCGGAGCCCAGCAGGATGTAGCGCTGGGCTTTGACCAGGCGCTCCCCGCCCCGGATGCCCCGCCGCCCCAGCTGCGCCAGGAGCCGCTCCCGCTCCGCCTCCGGGCCGTAGACCGCCACGCTGTCCCCCCGCAGACGGCGGAGAAAGGCGCGCAGCCGCTCCTGCATCCGGGAGAGCGCCAGCAGCAGCCCGCTGGCCGTCGCCAGCGGGGCGGTCCAGCGCGCCAGCTCCACCAGCAGGTTGGGGGGCTTCTCGCCGTAGTTCAGGACATACATCGTCAGGCAGCGAAACATCGCGTCCTGCACCGGGCAGCCCCCGGCCAGCAGAAAGCCCGTGACACCCAGCGCGGCGGGCAGAAGCAGCAGAAACCCCGACAGCCACGCCAGGCGGGGCTTGGAGGGTTCGTATGTGGATCGTTCCA
Source organism: Oscillospiraceae bacterium (assembly GCA_017538775.1). Lineage (GTDB taxonomy): Bacteria > Bacillota > Clostridia > Oscillospirales > Oscillospiraceae > RGIG7114. The sequence goes on from JAFYIF010000204.1 coordinate 1,813, forward strand.
TGGTCGTCTCCTTTTTGGGGTCAGGTGAAGGGTCAGAAATAGTCTTTGAGCACCTGACGGAACCTTTCCGCTTGTTCGGACAGGTGCGGATACCGTTCGGAAATCGCCAGCGCTTCGCGGAACAGTTTTTTTGACGCTTTTCGGCGGTTCGTGTTTTTCAGCAGGATCGCCAGATTGTAGCAGCTCATCGCCACATCCGGCTCATAGGCCGCCGGGTTCCCCTCCGCCAGGCGGCGGTACGTCTCCAGGGCCTCCCGGTACAGCGCCTCCGCCTCTTCGTAACGGTTCGTGTTGTTCAGCAGGTCTGCCAGATTGTTGCAGCTCGTCGCCACATACGGCTCATAGGCCGCCGGGTTCTCCTCCGCCAGGCGGCGGCGGATCTCCAGGGCCTCCCGGTG
>JAFYIF010000205.1 GCA_017538775.1 Oscillospiraceae bacterium
CTGGCGCAGACAGGGCCGCTTCTGGGGCCTGACCGTGGGCTGCTGCGGCGACCTGAAATATGGCCGCACGGTCCACTCCCTCTGCGCGGCCCTGAGCCGTTATCCCGACCTGCGCTTCGTGTTCATCTCCCCGGAGGAGCTGCGCATCCCGGACTACCTGAAAAGCGAGATCCTGGCCCCGGCGGGGGTGGAATACCGGGAGGTCTCCTCCCTGGAGGAGGCCATGCCCGAGCTGGACGTGCTGTATATGACCCGCATCCAACGGGAGCGCTTCGACGACCCGGAGGACTATGAGCGCCTCAAGGACAGCTATGTGCTGAACCCGGACAAGCTGCGGAGCGCGAAGGAGAGCCTGACCGTCCTGCACCCGCTGCCAAGGGTCAACGAGATCGCGGTGGCGGTGGACGACGACCCCCGGGCCGCCTACTTCGAACAGGCCCTGTGCGGAAAATATATGCGCATGGCCCTGATCCTCAAGCTGCTGCGGGAGCGGGAGACGCCGGACCAGCCTGCCCGGGAGACCCTCAGTCTGCCCCGGCGCTGCGGCAACCGGCGCTGCATCTCCACCGTGGAGCAGGAGCTGCCCCAGCAGTTCTACCGCACCGCCGCCGGGCAGTACCGCTGTCGCTACTGCGACGCGGTGCTGGACGCGTAAGACAAGCCCCTTCCCCGCATTCTGTACCGTTCCAATCTTGGAACAGCACAGGATGCGGGGAAGGGGCTTTCTGTTTCCGCAGCGCTCAGCTTTTTTCCGCCTCCCCCTCCGGGAAGACTGCCGTAAGCAGCCGCAGAGCCAGCGCCCGCTCCGCCTGGGCGCGCAGGGCGGCGCGGAGGACGGCGGCGTAGGGGGAAAGCCCGGTTTCATCCGGGGCGATCGCGGTCTCGGCGACGGCGGCCTCGAAGCGCTCGCAGAAGATGCTGTAAACTTCCTCCGGGCTGTGCCGGGTCTGCACCCCCTCCAGCAGCCGCGCAATGGCGGAGATGGGGAAGGAGGACTTCATCAGGCAGAGGATGATGAGCCGCGCCACGTGTTCCCGCCGATAGCGCTTCTTCACCGGCGGCGGCAGGGCACCCTGCTTCACATAGTTGTTGACCATGGCGGCGGTCAGACCCTTCTCGTCAAAGCCGGGAAAAGGCTCCAGCGAGCGGGCCACCAGGCCCAGCACCTGGTCCATATACAGCTCCAGATCGGGCAGTTCCCCCCAGCGGGGCAGCCGCCGGGCAGCGTCGGTTTCCGGCATATCCACACCTCCGTGCTTTCTTTTTTTCGAGTATAACACAGCCCCGTTCCGGATACAATCTGTTTTTGAAGAAACCGCTTGACAAAATCGCCGGGACGGTTTAATATGGTTTCATAAACTAGATGAAGCAAGTTAAGAAAGCGGGTGTAGAAATGAACATTACTGTGTTTGGAGATTCCATCATGAAAGGAATCGTGCTGGAAAACGGAAGATACAGCATCAACCACGACTGGGAGCGCCGCCTTTCCGACGAGTGCGGTCTGAGCATCCGCAACTGCTCCCGCTTCGGCTGCACCATCGGCAAGGCTATGGCCGCCATCCGCCGCCACAGCGCCCAGCCGGGGGAGGGGGAGGACGCGGTGCTGGAGCTGGGCGGCAACGACTGCGACTACGACTGGGCGGCCATCTCCGCGGACCCGGAGGGGGAGCATCGGTGCAACACCCCGCCGGAGGAGTTCCGCAGCCGCTACCGGGAGGCCATCGAGCTGCTGCGCCGCAGCGGGCGGCGGATCGTCATGCTGACCCTCCCGCCCATCCACTCGGAGCGCTATCTGCGCTTTCTCTGCCGCAACGGCCTCAGCTATGACAACATCCTCCGCTGGCTGGGGGACGTGGAGCACATCAGCCGCTGGCAGGCCCACTACAACGAGCTGGTGAAGGAGATCGCCCGGGAGGCCGACGCGGAGCTGATCGACATCCGCGCCGCCTTCCCCAAAGAGCCGGAGGCCCTGGCCCCGCTGCTCTGCGACGACGGCATCCACCCCTCCCGCAGCGGCCAGAAGCTGATCTACCAGACCCTCCGCGCCCGCCTGGCGGCAAACTGAACCGGCATTTCCAAAAAAGCAACGGCGTCCATCCCCAAAGACGGGGCGGACGCCGCTTTTTGTTTTTTTGGGACCCCGCTCATTTCACCAGATAGCTGGTCAGCAGCTCCTGGAGCAGCTCGTCCCGGTCCACCCGGGTGATGAGCTTGCGCGCACCGTTGTAGGTGGTGATATAGGTGGGGTCCTCGGAAAGGATGTATCCCACCAACTGGTTGATGGGGTTATAGCCCTTGACGCGCAGCGCGTTGTAGACGGTGGACAGGACTTCCCGGATGTGGGTCTTGTTTTCGATGTGCGCGAAGCGGATGGTGGAATCGTCCATTTCATGAGCCCCCCTTTTTGACGGAGAATATACAACCATTATAGCAATAATTTCACGTCTGTAAAGGGCTTCGGAAAAATAATTTTATCGACGGGGAAAACCGCCCTCAGCGCAGCGTGGCGTCCAGACGGCTGCTCAGGCCCTCCAGAATGGCGGCCATGGTCGCGTCGGCGTGGTCCACGGTGAGGGTCTGGTCTTCGGCCCGGAGCCGGAGGGAGAAGGTGACGGACTTGTATCCCGGCAGGATGGGGGCCCCGCGATAGACATCGACATAGTCCACCTGCTCCAGATAGGGGCTGCCGCAGTCCCGGATGACCCCTTCCAGCTCGCCCACGGTGACGCCCTCGGCGCAGACCAGGCTCAGGTCCCGGGTGACGGCGGGATAGCGGGGCAGGGGGCGGTAGACCGCTGTGGCCCCCCGGCTGGCGAAGAGCGCGTCGAAGGACAGCTCCGCGCAATAAAGCTCCGGCTCCACGCCGTAGTTCCGGGCCACCAGCGGGTGGATCTGGCCCAGCACGCCCAGCTCCCGCTCCCCGGCGTAGACCCGGGCGCAGCGGCCGGGGTGATAGCTGGGGTCGTCCCGCTCCGCCACGAAGCGGACGGACTCCACCCGCAGGGCCTTCAGCAGCGCCTCCACCGCGCCCTTGAGCCGGTAGAAGTCCATGCCGCCGTAAGCCCCCAGGCACAGCAGCTTCGGCTCGTCGGCCAGGCCGTCCGGGCGCTTGCGGTAGACCCGCCCCAGCTCGTAGAGCCAGGCGGAGGCGTTGCGGAAGCTGTAGTTGCGGGCCAGGATCTCCAGCATACTGGGCAGGACCGTGGTGCGCATGATGCTGGTGTCCTCCCCCAGGGGGTTCAGAATCTTGAGGCTGTCCCGCCGGGGGTCGTCCTTGGCCCAGCCGATCTTGTCGTAATAGCTGGGGCTGATGAAGGAATAGGTGATGATCTCGTCATAGCCCAGGGCGCGGCAGACCTCGCCCAGCAGATTCTCGGCCTTCTGTTCCTCGCTGTAGCCGCCGCAGGTGGTGTCCCCCCGCATCAGGGTCACGGGGATTTTATTATAGCCGTAGAAGCGGGCCACTTCCTCCGCGATGTCGGAGTAGTGCTCCACGTCCCCGCGCCAGGAGGGAACATGGATGAGCTCGCCCTCCAGGGTGAAGCCCAGCTTCTCCAGAATGGCGCGCATCTCCGCTTCCGGCAGATCGGTGCCCAGCAGGCCGTTGACCTTATCCGGCTCCAGCTTCACCGTGGTCTCCCCCAGCGGCGCGGGCAGCACGTCCAGGAGGCCCTCCACCACTTCACCGCAGCCCAGGGCCTCCACCAGCTCGCAGGCCCGGTTCACGGCCTTGACGGTGTTCTGGGGGTCCAGGCCCTTTTCAAAACGGCCGGAGGCGTCC
>JAFYIF010000206.1 GCA_017538775.1 Oscillospiraceae bacterium
CGTACAACGGGGTGTGCAGAGCCCGGGCCGGGGCCGTCGGGGACGATGGGCCGTACAACGGGGTGCGCGGAACCCGGGCCGGGGCCGTCGGGGACGATGGGCCGTACAACGGGGTGCGCGGAACCCGGGCCGGGGCCGTCGGGGACGATGGGCCGTACAACGAGGTGTGCGGAGCCCGGGCCGGGGCCGTCGGGGACGCCGGCCCCTACAAATGCGCGGCTTCCGCAATTTATCTCCACTTTGAAGCGATATACGAACCGGGAGATCGGTTCTGCCATCTGGCAGCGGTCTTATCATGACCACATCATCCGCGACGAGCTGGACTATCTGCAACACTGGCAATACATCGACGACAACCCGGCCAAATGGCTGGAGGATCCTTATTTTTGCGACACCATCAACACACACAAAGGAGCATCAACACCATGACCCAAAATCGTACCCATACCTGCGGGGCGCTGCGGCTTGCTGACGTGGGGGCCCGTGTCCGGCTTTGCGGCTGGATGGAGAACCTGCGCCTGGTGGGCGGGAATCTGGCCTTTGTGGTCCTGCGGGACTTTTACGGCGCCACCCAACTGGTCACGGAGGACCCGGCCCTCATCGCCGCCCTCCGCGCCCTGAACAAGGAGTCCACCCTGGCCGCCGAGGGCACGGTCCGCGCCCGCAGCAGCCGGAACCCGAAACAAGCGACCGGTGACATCGAAGTGGTACTGGATTCCTTCGAGCTGCTGGGCCGCTGCCGCTACAACGAGCTGCCCTTCGAGATCAACCGCAGCCGGGAGGCCGACGAGAGCGCCCGGCTGAAATACCGCTATCTGGACCTGCGCAACCCGGCGGTGCGGGACAGGATCGTGCTGCGCTGCCAGGTGGTGGCCGCGCTGCGCCGGGCCATGACCGAGCAGGGCTTTTTGGAGATCACCACCCCGATCCTGACCGTTTCCTCCCCGGAGGGGGCGCGGGACTATCTGGTACCCGCCCGGAAGCACCCGGGCAAGTTCTACGCCCTGCCTCAGGCCCCCCAGCAGTTCAAGCAGCTGCTGATGACCGCGGGCTTTGACCGCTATTTCCAGATCGCCCCCTGCTTCCGGGACGAGGACGCCCGGGGCGACCGCAGCCCCGGCGAGTTCTACCAGCTGGACATGGAGATGGCCTTCGCCAGCCAGGAGGACGTGTTCGCCGTCATCGAGGCGGTGCTGCCCCCCATCTTCGCCGAATACGGGACTTACAGCGTCGCCTCCGAGCCCCCCTTCCGGCGCATCGCCTACCGGGACGCGCTGGAGACCTACGGCACGGACAAGCCCGATCTGCGCATCGACCTGACCGCCCGGGACGTGACGGAACTGTTCGCCGAAACCGAGTTCGCCCCCTTCCGGGGCCAGACCGTCAAGGCCGTCCCCGTCAGCGGCTGCGCCCTCACCCGCAAGCAGATCGAAAAGCTCCTGGCCGACTGCGAGGTGGTGGCGGGCAGCCGTCTCTATTGGTGCAAGACCGACGCCCAGGGGCACATCGCCGGGGGCGTGGCCAAATTCCTTGAGCCGCAGGCCTTCACCGCCGCCCTGGATCTGAAGCCTGACACTCTGGTGGTACTCTGTCCGGGCAAGCTGAGCCAGGCCCAGAAGGCCGCCGGCGTGGCCATCAAGCAGTTCGGCGCGGCCTGCCCCGGCCACATGGACCGGGAGCGCTACGAGTTCTGCTGGATCGTGGACTTCCCGATGTACGAGATCGGGGAGGAGAGCGGCAAACTGGAGTTCTGCCACAACCCCTTCTCCATGCCCAAGGGCGGGCTGGAGACCCTGCTGAAAGCCGAGCGGGGGGAGCTCGACCCCCTCAGCATCACCGCCGACCAGTACGACATCGTCTGCAACGGCGTGGAGCTGTCCTCCGGCGCGGTGCGCAACCACGACCCGGAGATCATGGTGAAAGCCTTTGAGTTCGTGGGCCTGGGGGAGGCGGACGTGCGCGCCAAGTTCCCGGCCATGTACAACGCCTTCTGCTACGGCGCGCCCCCCCACGCGGGCGTGGCCCCCGGCGTGGACCGCATGGTGATGCTGCTGGCCGGGGTGGACACCATCCGGGAGGTCATCCCCTTCCCGATGAACAAAAACGCCCAGGATCTGATGATGGACGCCCCCAGCGCCGTCACCCAGGCCCAGTTGGACGAGCTGCACCTGCGCGTCACGGCGGAGGACTGAGGCGCGAAGCGCACGGAAGCGAGGAGTGAAGATGGTCAACAAATTGCGGTTTTTCCGCTACATGGACACAAAGGACGGCAAACTGGCGCAATTGGAGACCACTGCCGACCTGAGGATCCCGCTCAACG
>JAFYIF010000207.1 GCA_017538775.1 Oscillospiraceae bacterium
CCCAAACCGCCCGCTCAGCCGGTGGGCTGAGGGCGACGACATAAGTCACCTGAGCAGAGGATTACGCCATGGAAGAAACGAAACGCTTTTACATCACCACACCGATCTATTACCCCAGCGGGAATATGCACATCGGCCACACCTACTGCACCGTCGCCACCGACGCCATCGCCCGCTACAAGCGGCTCCAGGGCTATGAGGTCATGTTCCTGACCGGCACCGACGAGCACGGCATGAAGATCGAGGAAAAGGCCAGGGAGGCCGGGGTCACGCCCCAGGCCTTCGTGGACGAGATCGTGGAGGGCGAACACGGGGTCAAGGCCCTGTGGCGGCTGATGAACATCAGCAACGACCGCTACATCCGCACCACCGACGACTACCACGTCCGGAGCATCCAGCGGATCTTCCGGAAGATGTACGACAAGGGCGACATCTACAAGGGCAAGTACGAGGGGCTATACTGCACCCCCTGCGAGAGCTTCTGGACCGAGAGCCAGCTGGTGGACGGCAAGTGCCCCGACTGCGGGCGGCCCGTCCAGTGGGCGGAGGAGGAGGCCTACTTCTTCCGCGCCAGCAAGTACGCCCCCGCCGTGCGCAAGCTCCTGACCGAGACCGACTTCCTGGAGCCGAAAAGCCGGGTCAACGAGATGGTGAACAACTTCCTGGACTGCCCCGGCGGCCTGCAGGACCTCTGCGTCTCCCGCACCAGCTTCTCCTGGGGCATCCCGGTGGACTTCGACCCCAAGCATGTGGTCTATGTCTGGCTGGACGCGCTGTTCAACTACGTCACGGCCCTGGGCTATGAGAACGAACAGTATGACGACATGCGCTTCTGGCCCGGCGTCAACATCGTCGGGAAGGAGATCGTCCGCTTCCACTCGATCTACTGGCCCGCGTTCCTGATGAGCATGGAGCTGCCCCTGCCCAAAAAGCTCTACGGCCACGGCTGGCTGGTCTTCGACGGCAAGAAGATGGGCAAGTCCACCGGCAACGTGGTGGACCCCTATCTGCTGGCCGGACGCTACGGCGTGGACGCCCTGCGCTTCTTCCTGCTGCGCACCTTCCCCTTCGGCTCCGACGGCAACTTCTCCAACGAGCTGCTGATCTCCTGCATCAACACCGACCTGGCCAACGACCTGGGCAATCTGCTGAGCCGCTCCACCGCCATGGTGGAGAAGTATTTCGGCGGCACCCTGCCGGAGACCCAGGCGGAGGGCCCGGAGGACGCGGCGCTGCTGGGCCTGGCTGCCGGGCTGCGGGACCGCTATGAGGCGCAGATGGAGCGCTTCCAGCTCCAGAACGGGCTGGCGGAGGTCTTTTCCCTGATCCAGCGGGCCAACAAGTACATCGACGAGACCGCCCCCTGGACCCTGGCGAAGGACATGGAGGCCAACGGGCCGCGGCTGGCGCGGGTGCTCTACAACCTGCTGGAGGCCTGCCGCGTGGCCGGGGTGCTGCTGCTGCCCTTCATCCCCACAAGCTGCGAGACGCTCTTCACCCAAATCGGCGCGCCGGAGACGGCCCGGACCTGGGACAGCGTGGCCGCCTGGGGCGCCATGCCCGTGGGCGTCCCCGTGAAGCGCGGCGCGGCCCTCTTCCCCCGCATCGACGTGAAGACCGAGCTGGAGGCCCTGGAGCAGATCGTCGCCGCCTCCCAGGCCCGCCCCGCCCCCGTGGTGGAGCTGGAGCCCCAGGCGGAGGAAGCGGTGGACTTCGACACCTTCTGCCGCAGCGACTTCCGCGCCGTGAAGGTCAAGGACTGCCAGACCGTGAAGAAAAGCGCCAAGCTCCTGCGCTTCACCCTGGACGACGGCACCGGCACCGACCGTCAGATCCTCTCCGGCATCCGCAAATTCTACGAGCCGGAACAGCTCATTGGCAAGACCCTCCTGGCCATCGTCAACCTGCCCCCGCGCAAGATGATGGGGCTGGAGAGCAACGGGATGCTGATCTCCGCCGTCCACAAGGAGAACGGCGAGGAGAAGCTGCACCTGATCATGTTGGACGACGCGATCCCCGCCGGGGCGAAGATGTGCTGAGAATTGGACATTGGATGAGAAATCAGAGCGCGCTGCGAGGGAAAGCAGCGCGCTCTTGTTGTATGGGTATCACCGTCAAACCCCGGCGAATCGGCACCCGCAACCCTGTAGGGGATGGCGTCCCCGACATCCCCGGCAGTAGCCGCCAAAGGTTTTTTACAACCCCGGGCGAATCCGCACCGGACCGGTAGGGAACGCTGTCCTC
>JAFYIF010000208.1 GCA_017538775.1 Oscillospiraceae bacterium
GAGGCCAGCAGGGAGAGGGCCATCCAGAGGACGTTTCTCCATTTGGAATCTTTTACCGTTTCGTTTTTATTCATGCTTCTCGCCTCGTAACATGCGCAGGAAGTTCCAGCTCCGCCGGGCCTCGTCCTCCTGGGGGAGCAGCTCCCGGCGGAGAATGGCCTCCACCGTCTCCGGGCTGAGGTGGCGCTTGAGCATCCCGTCTATGGCCACGGAGACCGCGCCGGTCTCCTCGGAGACGATGACCACCACCGCGTCGCTCTGCTCGCTCATGCCGATGCCGGCCCGGTGGCGCATCCCCAGCTCGCGGCTGAGGTTGGTGTTGGAGGAAAGGGGCAGCATACAGCCCGCCGCGGCGATGCGCCCGTCTTTGACGATCGCCGCGCCGTCGTGCAGCGGCGCTTTGACAAAGAAGATGTTCTTCAGCAGCTCCGCCGTCACCTCCGCGTCCAGCACCGTGCCGGTGGCGATGGGCTCGTTGAGCTGGTTGTCCCGGGCGAAGACGATCAGCGCCCCGGTGCGGCTGCGGCTCATGTCGGCGCAGGCCAGCACCGTCTGGGTGATGACCGCCTCCGTGTGCAGGCTGGAAAACTCGCTGGAGAACAGGCTGCGGGTCAGGCGGCGGCTGCCCACCTTCTCCAGCGCCCGGCGCAGCTCCGGCTGGAAGATGATGAGCAGGGCGATCAGACCCAGTTCCACCGCCCGGCGCAGCAGATAGTTCAGGATGGTCAGCCGCAGGATGCCGGACAGCCAGAGGATCAGCAGCAGCATCACGATGCCCCGGGTCACGCGGATGGCATTGGTGCGCCGGGTCAGGCGGATGAACTGGTAGATGATGAACGCCACGATCAGGATGTCGAAGGCGTCCGCCACGCCGATGTTCTGGCCGATGGTCTGGATGTAATTGAGGATGCGGGATATGGACTCGGAAACTGTATTCATGGAACACCTTCTCGCTGTCGTTCGGCCCCGGGCCGCCCCGGCGGGGCGTGCGCGGGCAAAAAAGCTTTACAGGCTATTATAATCCAAAACTCCGTCTATGGCAATCGGGTATCCGGCCCTTGTTCAGGCTTTTTTCAGGATTTTTTCACAGATCTCCGCCGCCCGGAGCATTTGCAGACGGCTGTGGAAGGGCGAGGTGGAGAAACGGACGGTGCCGCGCTCCGCCGTGCCCGCCGTCTCGTGGGCCAGGGGGGCGCAGTGGAGTCCGCTGCGGACGGCCACGCCTGCGGCGGCCAGGGCCTCGGCGAAGCGGTCGCAGTCCATATGCAGTGGCTGCACGGAGAGGACGCCGGTCTGCGCTGCCTCCGAGCCGGAGTCAAAAAGGCGCAGACGGCCGGAGGCCGCCAGGGGCTCCGCCAGCGTCCGCAGCCGCGCCCACTCGACGGACCGGACCGTCTGCGTCCCTTTGGCCAGCAGCCAGTCCAGGGCCGCCTCCAGTCCGGCGACGCCGCAGACGTTGGCCGTCCCGGCCTCCAGGCGGTCGGGCAGATAGGCCGGCATATCCTGGGCGCGGCTGTCGGAACCGCTCCCGCCATATAACAGCGGCCTTGCATCATTTTTACATAAAAGCAGACCGGTGCCCTGGGGGCCCATCAGGCCCTTGTGCCCCGGCATGGCGACGAAGTCCGCGCCCAGGGCCGCGAAGTCCAGGGGCAGCACCCCGGCGGACTGGGAGGCGTCCAGGATCAGGGGCTTGCCCCGCGCCCGGCACAGCGCCGCCAGCTCCCGGACGGGCAGGATGTAGCCGAAGACGTTGGAGACGTGGGTGCAGACCACGGCCTCCACCTCTTCGATCTGCGCCTCCGCCGCCCTCAGGAAGGCGGCCGGGTCAAAAAGCGGCGTCTTCAGCACCAGGGTTTTGGCCCCCAGGGCGTGGAGGGGCCGGGTCACGGCGTTGTGCTCATAGCCGGAGATCAGCACCCGCGCCCCGGGGCGGACCAGGGAGCGGATGGCGATGTTCAGGCCGTGGGTGGCGTTGAAGGTCAGCGCCACCTGCTCCGGCTCGGGCACATGGAACAGCCGCGCCGCCTTCTCCCGGCAGCGGTAGCAGCACGCCGCGGCCGCCATGGCCGGGGCGTGGCCGCCGCGCCCCGGGGAGGCCAGGCGCCCCATGGCCCGCAGCACC
>JAFYIF010000209.1 GCA_017538775.1 Oscillospiraceae bacterium
AACCCCTTGCCCCCTCTCGACCATTAAACACTACATCTGGCACTTTGTCAAGGAATAATTTGGATACAGCCCGAAAATCTTTCGGGAATCCTGGTTCCGGAGCGGATGTCGGGCCAGATTGCTTCGGTTCGGATTTTGTGCAAAACCATAGGTTGACGAAGTTTTTTGCCCTGTTTTGCCCTTAGACCGGGTGATATCCGATATTTTCCCGGCTTGCAGCTGCGTCAAACCGGTGTTTTTTTCGGGAACCTGCCCCCATGTCTTCGCGCAGGTGCGGACTTGCCTTCGATTGGTGGTTCCCTGGGGTGTTGCCGCAGGGGCCGTCGGGGACGCCGGGCCATACCGGGTGTTACGGATTCGCCGGGGGTGAGGGGGAACATGAGGTGTTCCCGCCGGAACGCCGGGGACGGCGTTCCCTACCGGGTGTTACGAATTCGCGGGAGGTGGGCGGAATCATGAGGTGTTCCCGCCGGAACGCCGGGGACGGCGTTCCCTACCGGGTGGGTGCGGATTCGCCGGGGGTGTTTGGGTCCGGGGATGTCGGGGACGCCATCCCCTACGGGGGGGCGGATTCGCCGGGCTTGTTTTGGTCCGGGGATGTCGGGGACGCCATCCCCTACGGGGGGCGGATTCGCCGGGGTGTTGCACGGTGGGGGCATTGCCGTCGGCGTGCCGGGGTCGGCGCGCCCTACACCGGAACGCCGGGGACTGGATAGACCGGGGACATCGGCAACAGTTTTTCAGCAAAAAGAGTGTCAGCAAACCCAGAGCCAGCCTTTGTTTTTCTACTTGCTATTTTTTCCCGGTCGGTCTATAATAGGCTCCGTTATCGGCTTGGAAGGGGAAAAGAGCGCTGTCCGGCCATGCAGAGAGCCGCGGTCGTAGGCTGAAAGCTGCGGTATGGTCGGCGCGTTCGGTTCGCCCCGGAGCCCCGGCCAATCCCCGGCGGGTCTGCGCCCGTTACAGCGCGAAGAGCGCGGCGCACGGTGCGCCGAATGCGGGTGGTACCGCGGAAGCTGATCTGTGCTTTCGTCCTGTCAGGGGATGGGGGCATCTATTTTTTTGTTTGTTCCGAAGAAATCATATCGAACGAGGAGAGGACACACATGAAAGAACTGTTGCGCGAGCTGCGCGGAAGGGCCCTCTCGGCCATTGAAAAGGCCGAGAACACGGAGGCGCTGGAGGCGCTGCGGGTGCAGTATCTGGGCAAGAAGGGCGAGCTGACCGCCGTGCTCAAGCAGATGGGCAAGCTGAGCGCCCAGGAGCGCCCGGTGATGGGCCAGCTGGCCAACGAGCTGCGCGCCGCCGTGGAGAAGACGCTGGAGCAGCGCCGGAGCGCCCTGGCGGAGGCCATGCTGCAGCGGCGGCTGCGGGAGGAGGCCGTGGACGTGACGATCCCCGGCGAGCCCCACCGGATGGGCCACCGGCACCCGATGTATGCGGTGCTGGACGAGATCAAGCAGATCTTCATCGGCATGGGCTTTGAGATCCTGGACGGCCCGGAGGTGGAGCTGAGCGAGTACAACTTCGACAAGCTGAACACCGACGAGGGCCACCCCGCCCGGGAGTGGAGCGACACCTTCTACTTTGCCGAGGACTCCAGCCGCCTGCTGCGGACCCAGACCAGCCCGATGCAGGTCCACGCGATGGAAACCCGCCCCCTGCCCATCCGCATGGTGGCCCCGGGCCGGGTCTACCGGAAGGACGAGGTGGACGCCACCCATTCCCCGATGTTCCACCAGGTGGAGGGCATGGTCATCGACAAGGGCGTGACCATGGCCGACCTGAAGGGCACCCTGGACCAGGTGGCCAAGCGCCTGTACGGGGAGGGCACCGTCACCCGCTTCCGCCCCCACCACTTCCCCTTCACCGAACCCTCCTGTGAGATGGACATTCAGTGCTACAAATGCCACGGGGCCGGCTGCCCCACCTGCAAGGGCGAGGGCTGGATCGAGCTGCTGGGTGCGGGGATGATCCACCCCCGGGTGCTGCGCATGAGCGGCATTGACCCGGACGTGTATTCCGGCTGGGCCTTCGGCTTCGGCCTGGAGCGCATGGCCATGGGCCGCTTCAAGATCGGCGACCTGCGGCTCATCTTTGAAAACGACGTGCGCTTCCTGGAGCAGTTCTAAGCGACAGAAAAGGAGTTTGCGAGATATGGACTTGTCAAGAAACTGGCTGAACGAATTCGTGGACCTGGCCGACATCGGCGACCGGGAGTTTTCCGAGGCCATGACCCTTTCCGGCAGCAAGGTGGAGCTTTACGCCGACCCGGCGGGGGGTATTCAGAACGTGGTCGTGGGCCGTATCATGGAGATGACACGGCATGAGAACAGCGACCACATGTGGGTCTGCCAGATCGACGTGGGGCAGGAGGCCCCCGTGCAGATCGTCACCGGGGCCCAGAACCAGAAGCCCGGGGACCTGGTGCCCGTGGCCCTGCCCGGCGCGGTGCTGGCCGGGGGCCAGACCATCGCCGACGGCGTGCTGCGCGGCGTGCCCAGCCACGGCATGTGCTGCTCCTATCAGGAGCTGGGCATGACGGACCGCGACTGGCCTTACGCGGCCTCCGACGGGCTCTTCGTCCTCCAGACCGACCCGGACGTGATGGCCGGGGACCCGCAGCCCGGGGACGACATCACGAAGGTCCTGCACATGCACGACACGGTGGTGGAGTTTGAGATCACCCCCAACCGCCCGGACTGCCTCTCCGTCATCGGCCTGGCCCGGGAGGCGGCGGCCACCTTCGACCGCCCGCTGCGGCTGCATGAGCCGACGGTGCGCGCTTCCGGCGGCGACATCCGGGAGCTGGCGAAGATCGACATCGCCGACGGCGCCCTCTGCCCCCGCTACACCGCCCGGCTGGTGAAGAACGTGCGCATCGCCCCCTCCCCGCTCTGGATGCGGGAGCGGCTGCGCGCCAGCGGCGTCCGGCCCATCAACAACATCGTGGACATCACCAACTATGTCATGCTGGAGTACGGCCAGCCCATGCACGCCTTTGACTTCAGCTGCGTGGACGGCGGGCACATCATCGTCCGCACGGCCCGGGCCGGGGAGAGCATCCAGACCCTGGACGGCAAGGACCACGCCCTGACCGAGTCCATGCTCTGCATCTGCGACGAGGGCAAGCCCGTCTGCGTGGCCGGGGTCATGGGCGGCGCCAACAGCGAGATCGTGGGCGACACGGCCATGGTCCTGTTTGAGAGCGCCAACTTCAACGGCCCTTCCGTCCGGCGCACCGCCGCCGCCCTGGGGATGCGCACGGACGCCTCCGGCCGCTTTGAGAAGGGCCTGGACCCCCAGAACACCGTCAAGGCCGTGAACCGGGCCTGCGAGCTGGTGGAGGCCCTGGGCTGCGGCGAAGTGGTGGAGGGCCTCCTGGACGTGCTGCCCGCGCCGCTGGGGGAGACCACGGTGAAGCTGGAGCCGGAGAAGGTCAACGGCCTGTTGGGCACCGATCTGCCGGAAGCGGAGATGCGCGCCATTCTGGAGAAGCTGGACTTCACCCTGGAGGGCAACTGCATCCATGTCCCCTCCTGGCGCGGAGACGTGGAGCACTACTCCGACATTGCGGAGGAAGTGGCCCGCTTTTACGGCTACAACGAGATCCCAACCACTCTGATGCGGGGAACGACCACCCGCGGCGGCTATTCCGACAGCCAGAAGCTGGAGATTAAGGCCGGAACGGCAGCGCGAGCCCTGGGCTACAGTGAGATCATCACCTACTCCTTCGTCTCCC
>JAFYIF010000210.1 GCA_017538775.1 Oscillospiraceae bacterium
ACATCGCCGCCACCGGCCAGGCCGCCCGGGAGGCCGGGCTGCGGCCCCGGGCCTTGTATCTGGGTGGCGGGACGCCCACCACCCTGTCCCCGGCGCAGCTGGAGCGGGTCTTCTCCGCGCTGGAGGCGGCCTTTGACCTGGGCGCGTGCGGGGAGATCACCGTGGAGGCCGGGCGGCCCGACACCATCACGGCGGAGAAACTGGCGGTGCTGCGCGCCCACGGCGTCAGCCGGGTCAGCGTCAACCCCCAGACCATGGACGACCGGGTGCTGGCCGCCATTGGCCGCCGCCACAGCGCCGCCGACGTGCTGCGGGCGCTGGAGCTGGTCCGGGCGGCGGGGGACTTCCAGGTGAACATGGACCTGATCGCCGGGCTGCCGGAGGACTCCCTGTCCGGCTTCCGGGACACGCTGGACCGGGTGCTGGACCTGGGGGCGGAGAACCTGACGGTCCACACCCTGAGCCTGAAAAAAGGCAGCCGCATCCTGCTGGAGGGCACGCGCCTCCCGCCGGAGGCGGAAGTGGCGGAGATGGTGGCCCTGGCCGGGGAGCGGCTGCGCTCTGCGGGCTACGCGCCCTATTACCTCTACCGCCAGAAGTTCATGTCCGGGGGCCTGGAGAACGTGGGCTGGTGCCGTCCGGGGACGGAGAACCTTTACAACATCTGCATCATGGAGGAACTCTGCTCCATCCTGGCCATGGGCGCGGGGGGCAGCACCAAACTTCTGAACGGGGCGGGCCGACTGCGGCGCTGCTTCGCCCCCAAGTACCCCCGCGAGTACATCGACGGCATCGCCGCCGTCTGCGCCGACAAGCAAGCGATCCGGGAGGGAACAAATTGAATTTCACGAATCCCAGCTATGACCTGGGGGACATCAACTTTCAGACCGTGGCGGACCCCAGGGGCTTTCTGGAGTCCTGCGACGCGGCCTATCACGCGGAGGTGGAGGCGGCGGCCGAGCGGATCGCGGACCACATCGCCATCAGCCCCATCGTCCTGCTCTCCGGCCCCAGCGGCAGCGGCAAGACCACCACGGCCATGAAGATCGCCGAGGCTCTGGAGCGCCGGGGCGTCCGCACGCACTATGTGGGCATGGACGACTATTTCAGCACCGTCACCCCGGAGACCGTGCCCCGCACGCCGGAGGGGGAGATGGACCTGGAGAGCCCCTACTGCCTGGACCTGGAACTGCTGAACCGCCACTTCACCCAGTTGGAGCGGGGCCAGCGCATTTACGTCCCGAAATACGAGTTCTCCCGCCGGATGCGGGTGCAGGAGCCGGGCAAGTCCATCAAGCTGGGCCGGGACGAGGTGGCGGTCTTCGAGGGCATCCACGCCCTGAACGACCTGATCACCGACCGGCACCCGGAGGCCTTCAAGCTCTACATCTCCGCCCGCAGCGACGTGATGTTCAACGGGGCCATCGTGTTCCGCCGCCAGTGGTTCCGGCTGGTGCGGCGGCTGGTGCGGGACTACAAGTTCCGGGGCAGCGACCCCTACGACACGATGAAGATGTGGGGCAACGTCTGCCGGGGGGAACAGCAGTACGTCACGCCCTTCAAGGACAAGGCGGACTTTTCCTTCGACACGTCCCACGCCTACGAGCTGGCCGTGTTCAACAACACCGCCACCAAGCTGTTCCAGAGCGTCCCGGAGGGCATCGAACGCTTTGAGGAGCTGCGCCAGGTGCTTCCGGCTTTGCAGCTGTTCGGCGTCATCCATGAGGACCTGGTGGCCCCCGACGCCCTGATCCGGGAGTTCATCGGCGGCGGCATCTATGAATACTGAGGGAAGCAAGGAGACGAGAAAGATGAGAGACAAGCTGAAACGAAGCGCGGTCCCGGGCCTTCTGCTGGCCCTGGCCCTGCTGCTCGGTGCCTGCGGGGCCGGCCCCGCCGCGCCCACCGCCGCCCCGGCGGAGACCCAAAGCCAGACCACCCCGGAGCCCACGCCGGAGCCCACCCCGGAACCCACGGAGCCGCCCCGCCTGGGGCCGGATCTCCCGGCCCTGTACCCGGTGGACGACAGCTATTTTGAGGACGCGGCCTTTTTCGGCAACAGTCTGATGGTGGGCCTGAAGCTCTACGGCGGGCTGGAGGCCGGGGACTTCATCGCCGGGACCAGCGCCAACGTGGTCAACGTGGGCCAGATGTGCCCGGAGGGCATGGGCGAGAGCCGCAGTATGCTGGACGTGCTGTGCGCCCGGCCCTACGGGAAGATCTACCTGCACCTGGGCATCAACGAGATCGGCTTCGACACCGACTACTTCGCCCAGCTCTACGGCCAGCTCATCGACCGCATCCAGGCCAAACAGCCCGACGCGGCCATCATCATCACCTCCCTGACCCCGGTCACCGCCAGCAAGAGCGCCCAGGGCGAGACCTTCTCCCAGACCCGGGTCCTGCGCTACAACGAGGCCCTGCACCAGCTGGCCGAGGACAAGGGCTGCTACTACCTGGACCTGGTCAGCGCCCTGGCCGGCCCGGACGGCTTCCTCCCCGCCGACGCCAGCACCGACGGCGTACACCTGACCCCGGAGATGTACGAGGTCTGGGCGGACTGGATGCGGACGCACTATGTGCCGGTCTGAACTTCACCCCGCCCGGGTATGAAATCGGGAAAAACCTCCGATACTATGTGCAGAACGTACATAGCATCGGAGGTTTTTGTCATGGGAGGACCGAATCGGGACCGGCTGCGCCGCTGGGAACTGGCGCTTGTGCTGGCCGTGGCCGCCGCGCTGCTGCAAGGGGCGCTGTTCCCGGAGACGCTGACGCTGAACTGGTGGAGCGTCATGTTCCCCGGCCTGAGCGACACCCCGGACCGCTGGGTCCAGACCGCCCGGACCGGAGCGGCCCGGAGCTTTGAACTGCGCTGGCACCTGCTGGACTGGCTGCGCTGGCTGCTGGGGCTGTGAGGCATGGGAAGCGGCAATGGGCCGTTTCGCTTCCGTCACAACTCCGATCCCCTTTTCCCCTTGACAATTCCCTTAAAATCTCTGATACTTTAAGGGAATCAAAGGGAGGTGCGGGTATGCGAGACTTCAACTATTCCGCGATCCGGGAACGGAACTGGGATTCGGAGCTTCTGGGTCTGGTGGCGGCAATCTATCGGGAGGCCGGGCGACAGGAGGCCTATCTGGCGCAGCGGCCCCAGGCGCTGGAGACGCTGGTGGAGATCGCCAAGGTCCAGAGTACCGGGGCCTCCAACGCCATTGAGGGCATCGTGACCACGGACACCCGGGTCCGGCAGCTGGTGGAGGAAAAGACCGCGCCCCGGAACCGGAGCGAACAGGAGATCGCGGGATACCGGGACGTGCTTTCCATCATCCATGAAAGCTATGACGTGATCCCCATCACACCCAACTACATTTTGCAGCTGCACAAGATCCTGTACAGCCACACGAACAACCCCATGGCGGGACAGACCAAAAACGTGCAGAACTACATCAGCGCCAGCTATCCCGACGGGCACAGGGAAACCCTGTTTCAGCCCCTAGCCCCCTATGAGACGCCCCCGGCGCTGGACCGGATCTGTTCAGAATACCGGCATGTGATCGGCAATCTGGAGCTGGAGCCGCTGATCGCCTTCCCGGTCTTTCTCCACGACTTTCTCTGCATCCACCCCTTCAACGACGGCAACGGACGCATGAGCCGTCTGCTGACCACGCTGCTTCTGTACCAAAACGGCTTCTCCGTGGGGAGATACATCTCCCTGGAAGCGAAGATCGCCAAAAACAAGGACCTCTACTATGACGCGCTGCGGGCCTCCCAGGACGGCTGGCACGAGGGCCGGGACGACCCGCTGCCCTTCATCAAGTATCTGCTGGGCACGGTCCTCTCCGCCTACCGGGACCTGGGCGACCGCATTGCATTGGTAGAGGAAAAACGCCCGGCGCTGGAGACGGTCCGCAGGGCCACGGAGCAGACCATCGGGCGCTTTACCAAGCAGCAGATCCGGGAACTGTGCCCGTCTCTCAGCCTCAGCTCCGTCGAGGGCGCGCTGCGGAAGCTGGTCGCCGCCGGGGAACTCCGGCGGGAGGGGAATGGGAAGAACACCTGTTATTACCGGCTGAGATAAGGCTTATGGGTTCATCTGCCGAGCGCTCTGGTTTGTCGCCAAGGCCCCTCGGATGGCGTTGGCGACAAACGCATTCAGCGTTTCCCCCTGCTTGTCTGCGGCCATGGCGGCCTTCCGGTGCAGATCCGGCGGGATCCTCACATTGAACATCCCTTTATACGGCTTGTCGGGCGCCTCTCCCAGGTCCTGACAGAAAGCCAGATAATCGTCCACTGCATTGTGGAATTCTTTCTCCACATCGGCCAGATTTTCGCATTCAAAATTCACGAGGTCCCGGATCCCCTCGATTCTGCCGAACAGCACGCCGTCTTTCGCGCTGTATTCGACCTTGGTGTAGTATCCTTTATATTCTAAAATATTGTTCATTTAATATCACCGTTTTCCTTAAGATGTTGTAGTAGTTGCTTTACGGCGTATGGCTTCATGATGTCGCCCGGATGGGGCTTATGCAGCAAGATCTTTCTCTGGTCATCCGCCCGGTACAGCATCACTCGGGACCCGGAGGTGCTGCCTTTGCTGCGCTCCTGATAGCTGAAACTGGCTGCAAGGGTAATG
>JAFYIF010000211.1 GCA_017538775.1 Oscillospiraceae bacterium
CCGTTTTCTCGCGCCGGGGGAGCTGTCGCTGGCCAGCAGCACCAGCTTCGCTTTTCCGGCCTTCACCGCCGCCCGGGTGTTTTCCTCCCCCAGGGCAATGTTGCCGCCCATCCGGGCGATGGCGATCCAGCGCAGCGCGTCAGCCACCGTCCAACACCTCCAGCTCCGCCTCCAGGGCGGCGTAGACTTCCTGGGGAATGGCCGTGCCGAAGGCGCGCTCCAGGGCTTTGGAGCGGACGGCTTTGCGGAGACAGTCCCGGCTGGGGCAGAGATAGGCGCCCCGGCCGTTGGCCCGCCCGCGGGTGTCCAGGTGGATGTCCCCCTCCGGGGGGCGCACCACGCGGATCAGCTCCCGCTTGGGCTTCATCTCCCGACAGCCCAGGCACTGGCGGAGCGGTATTTTTTTCTGCACGCCCGGACACCTCCCTTCCCCTGCTGCAAAGACTCAGCCGGCCTCGGACTCGCTCTTGATGTCGATCTTATAGCCCGTCAGCTTGGCGGCCAGGCGGGCGTTCTGGCCCTCCTTGCCGATGGCCAGGCTCAGCTGGCTGTCCGGCACGATGACGCGGCAGCTCTTGCCGTCCTCCAGCTCGGTGACGCTCAGCACCTCCGCCGGGGCCAGGGCCTGGGCGACGTAAATCTGCGCGTCCTCGCTGAACTTCACGATGTCGATCTTCTCGCCGTGGAGCTCCTCCACGATGGAGGCCACGCGGCCCCCCTTGGGGCCGACGCAGGAGCCGATGGGGTCCACGTCCGGCTGGGTGGACTGGACCGCGATCTTGGTGCGGCTGCCCGCCTCCCGGGCGATGGATTTGATCTCCACGGTGCCGTCGAAGATCTCCGGCACCTCCAGCTCGAACAGGCGCTTCACCAGGCCGGGGTGGGTGCGGGAGATCAGCACCTGGGGGCCCCGGGTGGAGTTGCGCACTTCCACCACATAGACGCGGATGCGGTCCCCCTCGTGGAGGACCTCGCCCTTCATCTGCTCGTTGGCGGGCATCAGGGCCTCGGTGAACTCGCTGTTGGAGCTGATCTTGATGGACACGGCTCCGTTGCGCGGGTCGATGCGGGAGACCACGCCGGTGAGGATCTCATGCTCCTTGCTGGTGAACTTCTCGTAGATCAGGCCCCGCTCGGCCTCCCGGATGCCCTGGATGATGACCTGCTTGGCGGCCTGGGCCGCGATGCGGCCAAACTTCTTCGTCTCCACCGGGACCTTGACCTGGCCCCCGGCGCGCACGCGCTTGTTGTAGACGTGGGCGGCCTCGACGCTCAGCTCCCGGGCCGGGTTCTCCACCTCGTCCACCACGTCCATCAGGACGTACATCTCGACCTTCTTCTTCTCCTCGTCCAGCTCCACCACCACGTTGTCGCCCGCCTCGGGATTGTCCCGGCGGAAGGCGGCCAGCATGGCCTGGTTGATCTTTTCGTACATGTACGCCCGGGGGATGCCCTTCTCTTTTTCGATGTCCTCGATGGCGTTGAAAAATTCTGCGTTCATCTCTTTTGATACTCCTTCAGCATGGTTGCGCGGCCGCCCTCAGGCCAGCCGCAGCCGCACCTGCGCCACCTCCGACGCGCCGAAGCTGCGTCGGCCCGCAGGGCTGTCGATCGTCACGGCGCCGCCGTCGTAGGCCGACAGGGTGCCCACATAGTTCTTCTGTCCGTCTTTGGCCCGGTACAGCCGGACTTCCACCAGACTGCCCAGGAAGCGCTGAAAGTCGCCGGGGCGCTTCAGCTCCCGCTCCGCGCCGGCGGAGCTGACCTCGAAGACGTAGCTTTCGGCGATGGGGTCGGCCTCGTCCAGGATGGGGTCCAGGGCGCGGCTGAAGCGCTCGCAGTCGTCGATGCCCACGTAGCCCTCCAGCTTGTCGATGTAGACCCGGAGGTACCACTGCCCGGCCTCCCGGAGGTATTCCACGTCCCAAAGCTCCAGACCCAGCTCCGCCGCCACCGGCAGCGCCAGTTCCCGCACCGTCTCCGCGATTCGATTCATGCCGCTTCCCTCCCCGTCCAGGCCGGAAAAAAAGAGTGGGACGCGCCCACTCAGTCAAGCTACTTATCTAACATTCCGTATCTTACCATATCTCCTATATAAAATCAAGAGTTTTTTTCGCGTTTTGAAATAGCAACGATGAGTCACAGAGAACCGTCCCTTCTGACTCATCGTTGACAGGCTTTTCAGTACAGGGCGATGAACTCCTCCAGGCAGAGGCCGTTTTCCATCATGTAGCGGGCTGCGGTCTCGCCCACATAGCGGTAGTGCCAGGGCTCGAACCAGCCGGTGATCTCCCGCTTCTCCCTGGGATAGCGGGGGATGAAGCCGAAATCCACGCAGTTGGCCCGCAGCCAGTTGTACAGGGGCAGAAACTCCAGCGCGTCGGCGGTCATCGCGGTGTCGGGGGAGTCCAGGATGTCCACGGCCAGGCCCAGCTGGTGTTCGCTGGTGCCGGGGTAGGCCACGGTCTGGCGGGCCAGCACCTCCGCGTCGGCGTACTCCACCTCCCCGCCCCAGGCGATCTGGCTGGCCTTGCCGTAAAAGAGCGTGGCCTGGGTGCGGTAGGGGCGGTAGGCGGTGCTGATGTAGACCGTATAGCCCGCCTCCCGGGCCGCGTCCAGCATCCGGTTCAGGGCGTCCACCGCCCGGCTGTCAAAATACTGCCCGTCCTGGATCTCCTTCACGGCGGGGGGCGTGAAGCTGGGCGGCAGCACATAGGTGTTGTTCACCAGCTTCAGATACCAGTCGCTGGCGGAGATGTCCGGCAGGATGTCCCGGATGTTGGGCGTGGCCTCCGGGGTGGGTTCCGGCGTCTCCTCCGGCTCCTCCGGGACCACGATCTCCCGCTCGTCCGGCACCGGCTCGGTCTCCTCCGCCGGGGGCGCGGGGGAGACCCGGGCGCTGACCACCAGCAGCAGGGTGATGCACAGGACAAAGAGCAGCAGGCGCTGCTTGCTCTGATTCACGGTTCCGACCCCCCTCTTTTGTCTCGTCTCTCCGGGTTCATACACAGATCACGCGGATGTCGATCAGCGCGTCGTACCAGACGCCGCGCACGTCGTAGCAGACGATGTTGCCGTTTTTTGTCTCCAGCAGGGCGTCCCCGGCGGTGCCGTCCCCCCGGAAGCGCCGGAGGCTCAGACCGCTCTCCTCCGCCACGGCCCGGGCCACGGCCTCCGCGTCGGGCCGCTCGCCGCCGTAGGTCTCCGCGTCGGTCAGGCACTCCCGGCTGACGTAGAGATAGTAGATCTGGCCGGTCTCGGCGTTGAAGCAGGCGTCCACCCAGTTCTGCCAGTCGCCCCGGGCCTGGAGCCACATCCGGCACAGCAGCAGACTGCCCTCCGTGCCGTTCAGGGCGGTGTAGCTCACGCCCGTGGGGGCGGAGTAGGCGAAAGCCCGGTCATCCACCCAGCGGGCCACCAGGTCCGCCATGTACCGGGTGCAGAAGCGCTCCATCTCCCCGTCGGGCAGAATGGGCACCACCTGGCCCTCCGCCTCGATGCCGTGTTCCCAGAAGTCCAGGAACAGGTCGCACTGGGCCGCCGTGCCGAAGGCGCTGTCCGTCTCGGTCTGGCGGTGGACGGGGGTGCGGAACAGCAGGGGGAAGGTCGCGGCGAAGAGCAGCAGGACCCCGACCAGGCAGGCGCTCAGGATCACCTGACGCCGCTCGTCCAGGCGCTCAGTCAGCCGCTTCCACATCCGCCGGCCCTCCCTTCACCAGAATGCGCACCGTGGTGCCCTCTCCCACCTGGCTGTCATACTCCAGCTTCGTCTCGTGCAGCTCCGCGATGCGCTGGCAGAGGGCCAGGCCCAGCCCCGCCCCGTTCTGGGCGCGGGAGCGGGATTTGTCGATCATATAAAAGGGTTCCGTGATCTTGCTCAGTTCCTCTTTCGGGATGCCCCGGCCATGGTCCCGGACATAGAGGGCGTAGCCCCCGTCCTCCACCTTGCCATATAGCTCGATGACGCTGTTGCGGCGGCTGGCCTTGCGGGCGTTGTCCACCAGGTTGATGGTCAGGGTCTTGAACAGGTCCGGCTCCACCAGGATGTAGCCCGGCTCCCAGCGCATGTCCAGGGTGATGTCCTCCGCCGAGAGGCTGGGCACCGTGACGGCGGCCACGGAGCGGATGAAGTAGCCCACCTCGAAGCGCTTTCGCTCGAAGTCCTGCTTGCCCGCCACGATGATGTCCATCAGCTTGAGGCTCAGGGCCTCCAGGCGCTTGCCCTCGGAGAAGATGTAGCCCGCAGCGGTGAAGCGGGACTTGGGCTTCATGTCCTTGCTGCGGAGCATGTCCGCGTAGCCGATGATAGCGGTCAGGGGGGTCTTCAGCTCGTGGGCGAAGGAGCCGATGAACTCCTCCCGGCGGGAGGCCACGTTCTCCAGGTTCTCGATGGAGCGCTCCAGCTCGCTGATGCGCACCCGCTGGAGCCGCAGCTCCTTGCTCTCCGCTTCCTGGGAAAACCAGCTCACCAGGCAGACCAGAAAGGCCCCCAGCAGCACCGCGGGCACCAGAAACAGCACATAGCTCCAGTAGTGTTCCCCCGCCTCCGGCACCACGCCCAGCAGCACGCACTCCCCGGCGCCGAGGGCCAGCTCCAGCACGGCGGCGGTGAGAAAGAAGGCTTTCAGGGGCCGTGTCATACGCAGCTTCATCGTTCCTCCCGGAGTCGCTCAGACCTCCAGCCGGTAGCCCACCTTGTAGATGGCCTTGATCTTGTCCTCCCAGTGGAGCTTCTTCCGCAGCCGCTGGACGTGCAGGTCCACCGTGCGGCTGTCGCCCATGTAGTCGCTGCCCCAGACGTGTTCGTAGAGGGTCTCCCGGAACAGGGCGATGTTGCGGTTCCGGGCGAAGAGCAGCAGCAGCTCGTATTCCTTCATGGTCAGCTGGATCTCCCGGCTGCCCCGGCGGACCGAGCGGGAGCGGGTGTCGATCACCACGTCGTCCACCGTGATCTCCGTCTGGGTCTTCCCCGCCCGGCGCAGGATGCTCTCCACCCGGGCCAGCAGCTCCACGATCTCAAAGGGCTTGGTCAGATAGTCATCGGCCCCCAGCTTGAGGCCCTTCACCTTGTCCTCCGTGCTGCCCCGTGCCGTCAGGAAGATCACCGGGATCTCCAGGGGCTTGATGTAGTCCAGCACCTCATAGCCGTCCGCCCCGGGGAGCATGATGTCCAGCAGCACCAGGTCGAAGCGCTCCCGCTCCACCGCATCGCAGGCGGCAATGCCGTCATACACGCAGGTGCAGGCATAGCCCGCCTCCGTCAGATTCATCTCGATCAGATCGTTGATGGGTTTTTCGTCCTCCACCACAAGGATCTTCACCATTGTCAACCGCCTCCGCTCCCATCGCCGTGCCCGTAGCCGCAACCGGCGCGGGATCCCGTTTGATGTGTCGATTCTGTTTCATTTTATTATAGCATGGGGCGGCAAAAATGTCAAAGACTATCCGTAAGGGCGCGGAAGTGGTATCCGCAAGACAGAGGAAGACAGGGGGACGGTTCGAAACCACTGAAAAAGTCTGCACAAACCAGTCAAAGCATGGTATAATGGAAGCATCCAGAGAACAAAGAGGGTGCCGGAGATGCTCAGAACGGGAAACCAGGGACATCAACTTAGTTTATACAGCACGCTGTACGATAAGATACCGGAGGATCACATTCTAAAACGTATCCATCGCGCAGTGGATTTCAGCTTTATCAATGACCTTTTGAAAGACAGTTACTGCAAGGACTTTGGTCGTCCGGCAAAAGAACCGGAAATGATGATGAAGCTGAATCTGTTGGAGTATCTCTACGGGTACTCAGATGTGAAAGTGATAGAAGAATCCACATATAATCTTGCGTATTTATGGTTTCTCGGCCTGAATCCGGAAGACAAGCTGCCAGATCCAAGTCTGCTGGCAAAATTCAGGACGCAGCGGATGAAAGACGTTACGCTGGATGAAGTGATGTCAGAAATTGTACGCCAGTGTGTGGAAAAGGGACTGATTCAGGGAAAGATGCTGACGGTAGACGCGACCCACATCGAGGCCAATTGCAAAAAGCAGGTGCCGGAACGGGTCATGAAGCATCTGGCGAAGAAGATTTTCAAGGGACTTGAAGCGGATAACGGAGAGATTCCTCCCGAAATCGACACCAGGATACCGGATTACAAGCAAATTGAAGATCATGAACAATCGAAACAGGCGATGAAGGACTATCTGGTGTCCGTGATGGAGGCAGCGGAACAGCACGCGGGAGAAGAGACGGCGGCTGCGATCGAAGAAAGCCGGGACGTTCTGGCGGATGAGAAGTTTATGCTGCAAAAAGGACTTCGCTCCCTGGCGGATCAGGATGCCCGTGTGGGAAGCAAGTCAAAAACAGATCGGTTTTTCGGCTACAAAGCAGAGTTTACCATGACGGCGGATGAGAGAATCATCACGGCAATGGATGTACACAGCGGAGAATATGTAGATGGGAAGGAGTTTGCTCCGCTGTTGTCCAGAACATTGGAGGCAGGGGTACCGGTTGCAGCGTGCAGCGGGGACAAGGCATATTTTCGGGAAGACATTCTGACAGAACTGGACCGCCGAAACATTGAGGATTATATCCCGGTCAGCGGCAGTGCCTACAAAATTGACGAAGATTTGTTTTCTTACAACAAGGACAGCGACCAATGGTTTTGCGTAATGGGGAATCACACGGTAAGCTGTAAACCGACAAGCCGGGTCAAAAATGGCAAAGAACATAAGTATCTCAACTATGTGTTTTCCAAACAGCAGTGCGTCAACTGTCCGCACCGGGAGCAATGCATGGGAAAGAGCAAAGGAAAAGCCAGAAAGCTCTCGGTTTCCACATCGACGCCGCTCTTTTACGAAAAGAGCCAGAGGCAAAAAAGCGCGGAGTTTCAAGAACAGTATCGAAGACGTGCAGCGCACGAATGGAAGAACGGGGAGATGAAACGCTTCCACGGAATGGCCCGGGCCAAAGGTTGGGGCTTGCGGAGCGTTGTCTTTCAAGCGAAATTGACAGCCATTGCAGTGAATCTAAAGAGGATTGCTGCCCTGGTAGCGCAGCTATTTTATGCATTTCCCTGTTTCTCTGCGAAAACTGGAACCTTTGTCCCCGCAATGTGCTTCAGAGGATGCGTTTCCGCGCTCTGAAGCACTTTTTTCAGCGGTTTCGAACCGTCCCCATGTCTTGTAGATGGTCTCCCCGATCCGCTCCGCCCCCACCTGCGCCAGCCAGCGCTTGAAGGGCTCCGCTTTCGGCGAGGGGATCGACTGGATGATGCGGAGCAGCTGCTGCGTGCTGGCCACGTCCGTACTGTACCGTTTCCCATCCTTTGGAGACTTTAACTTCAGTTGCTTACAATTTGTAAGCAACTGGTCCGCGCCTTCCTCCGACAGCCTTTTCTTCAGCACCGCCCAATAGGTGCCGGCGCGGCGCACATCCGGCTGCTCCGTCAGAACGCGCACCACGTCCACCACGGAGAAATACCACTCCTCCGTCGTTTCATCCCAAGCCGTGCGGATGGGCTGGTCTTCAAACAGTTGCAGCTTGTCCTGTTCCATCTCTGTCTCCCGACCGATTCCGGTCCTGCGAAGGCAAATTTATCGTGCAATGTACAAAAAACCGCCGTTTTTGAGCAAAAGCGGCGGTTTGGAGCTGGATGGGGGATTCGAACCCCCGACCTCATGATTACGAATCAGGCGCTCTACCGGCTGAGCTAATCCAGCATCTTGCGATGTTTGTTTCAAGCTTTTCTATTCTAGCACGTCCGGGGGGAAAAGTCAACTGTCTTTTTCCCGGTAACAAAAGCGGTGACAAACGATTACAAAATGTAATCGACCGGTTTCGACGCGCTTCGACCGGCTCCGTGGCTCCGCTGTCAAGATGGGGTTTTCACCAAAGAATCCCCGGGAACTTCTCCGCTTCCGCCAGAAGCGACGGGCTTTTTCGGGGGCGTTCCGGGGCCGGGCGGGAAAAATAAGGCGGCTGCAACCGTGGTATCCCCAATGTTATCAACATTTTCAACAGGGTTTTGAACAGGGAAAAGGCCGGAAAAGCCCAGGACTTCCGGCCTTTTTGGAAAAATCCCCCGGCTGTGAACAGCGGGTTTTCCACGCCCGGCCCGGCTTCCACGGTTTCCATAACCTCCCCGGTCCGCCGGGAGCGGGGGGGTTCAGACCTGGAACAGGCCGCTCTCCCGCAGGGAGATGTAGTCCTCCCCGGCGAAAATCAGGTGGTCGGCCAGGTCCACGCCGATGGCGCGCAGGGTGGACCAGAGCTGGCGGGTGGTGAGGATGTCCGCATTGCTGGGCAGGGCGGTGCCGCTCAGGTGGTTGTGGGCCAGCACGACCCGGGCGGCCTTGTCCCGCAGGGCGATGTCCACGACGGCCCGGACGGAGATGCTGACCTCCACACCGCTGCCCTCGCTCAGCACCCGGCAGGAGATCGGGCGGGAGCCGCCGTCCAGACAGAGCAGAATGGCCGTCTCCCTGTTGCGGTAGTCGAAGCGGCCCTGCAGATAGTTCCCGATCTCCCGGCTGCCTTTCAGCACGGGCCGCTCCCGGAACGCGCCGGCGCTGTAGCGCCGGTGCAGCTCCCGCACCAGACAGATCAGCGCCGCAGAGGCCGGGCCGATGCCCTCCACCCCGGTCAGCTCCTGCTGGTCGGCCTCCAGCACGGCCCGGAGGCTGCGGAAGTGGTCCAGCAGGGCGTGGGCCAGCCGGTTCGTGTCCCCCCGGGGAATGGCGTAGAACAGCAGGAACTCCAGCGCCTCGATGTCGGTGAAGTGTTCCGGCCCGTATTCCGCGTATTTCTTTCTCTGCCGTTTTCTGTGTTCGGCGTGAATGGACTCCTTCTCCATGGCGCACCTCAGGCGTCCAGCTCCCGGCTGGCGTAGGCGTTCAGGTCGCTGTTGGCCGTGTGTCCGGCCAGCAGCTCGTAGTAGCCCTGGGCCCCGACCATGGCGGCGTTGTCCCCGCACAGGCGCAGGGGCGGGACATAGAGCCGCACCCCGGCCTGGGCCGCGGCGGCCTCCAGGTCAGCGCGGACCCGGGTGTTGGCGGCCACGCCCCCCGCCGCCACCAGCTTGCCGTAGCCCAGTTCCCGGACGGCGGCCATGGCCCGGGGCACCAGGGCCTCGCTGACCGCCTTTTCGAAGGAGGCGCAGAGGTCGGCCCGGTCCAGCTCCGTCCCGGTCTGGGCGGCCTTATGGACCAGATTGATGACGGCGGTCTTCAGGCCGGAGAAGCTCATGTCGTAGGGCCGCCCCTCCACCTGGGCCACCGGGAGGGTGAAAGCGTCGTCCCGGCCTGTCCGTGCCAGGGCGTCCACCGGCTTGCCGCCGGGATAGCCCAGGCCCAGCACCCGGGCCACCTTGTCAAAGCACTCCCCCGCCGCGTCGTCCCGTGTGGCCCCCAGCACGCGCATCTCGGTATAGTCCCGCACGTCCACGATCAGGCTGTTGCCGCCGGAGATGGCCAGGCAGACGTAGGGCGGCTCCAGCCCCGGATAGGCCAGGTAGTTGGCGGCCATGTGGCCCCGGATGTGGTGGACCGGCACCAGGGGGACCCCCAGGGCGCTGGCCACGCTCTTGGCAAAGCTGACCCCCACCAGCACCGCGCCGATGAGCCCCGGCGCGTAGCTGACGGCCACGGCGTCGATGTCGCGCTTGCGCAGCCCGGCCTCCGCGATGGCCCGGTCGGCCAGTTGATAGATGACCTCCACATGGCTGCGGGAGGCGATCTCCGGCACCACGCCCCCGTAGACCGCGTGCAGGTCGGCCTGGGAAAAGATCTGGTCGCTCAGCACCCGCCGTCCGTCTTCCACCAGGGCCACGGCGGTCTCGTCGCAGGTGGACTCCACCGATAAGAGTATCATAGGCACCCCTCACAAGTCTAATGTCATCAGAATGGCATCTTCTCGCGGTTTCTCGTAATAGCCCCGCCGCCGTCCCACGGCGCGGAAGCCGTGCTTTTCATAGAGGGCGATGGCGGCGGCGTTGCCGGCCCGCACCTCCAGCGTGACGAAGCTCAGCAGCATCTCCCGGCAGCGGCGGATCAGCTCCGCCACCAGGGCGTCCGCCGCCCCGCGGCGCCGGTAGGCCGCGTCCACGGCCACGTTGGAGATATAGCCCTCGTCCAGCACATACATCAGGCCGATGTAGCCCACGATGCGCCCGGCGGCCTGGGCGGTCAGGAAGATGTGGCTGTTCCGGTCCAGCTGGATGCGCAGCATGGCCTCGGTCCAGGGCAGGGAAAAGCTGGCCTGCTCGATGCGCTGGATGCGGGGCAGCAGTTCCTCCCGCGCCTCAGAAATGGTAAAGTTCAAGACTCCTCGTCCTCCATGCTCAGTTCTTCCGCCAGATATGCGATCTCCCGGCGCAGCGTCCGCTCCGTGCCGTGCCGGTCCGGCAGGATGTCCCGCTCCCCCAGACATCCGATGCGTTCGTCCAGGGCGGGGCAGCGCGCCGCCAGGGTCTCGGCCTGGTCCAGCGTCATGCACAGCACCGCGTCATAGTCCCGCAGCAGCGCCTCCGTGGCCTCGGCCAGACTGCACCAGCCGGAGCGCAGGCGCAGGCCGTACCGGGGCGCCTCCGCCCGCAGCAGGGCGTCGGCCTTGCAGGAGAGGCTGCCGTCTTCGTCCACAAACAGGACGCTGTCTGCCCGGAGGGGCTCCCCCTCCAGCCAGCGGGCGGTCTGCTCCGCGTCCCAGTGCTCCAGCGTGTGGTCCCCGGCCCGGCTCTCCACATGGTGGGTCAGCTCGTGGCGCAGGGTCTTCCGCAGTTCCTCGGCCAGCGCCCGGTCGGAGGCGTCGGGGAAGGCCCGGAGGAAGGAGCCGTAGAAGATCTCCACCCAGCGGCCCATGGCATCGTGGTGGTAGAGCCCCAGGGTATAGCGCCCGTCTCCGCTGGGCCGCTCCTCCGGCAGCAGGTTCACGCCGCCGTTCAGGTCCTCGAAGATGCCCTGGGGCAGCCGTTCCATCTCCGCGTCCAGCACCCGTCCGGCCTGCTCAAAGCTCAGCACAGCGTTCCCCCTCCCATCTCAATGGGCGTCCGCCCAGCTCCGGCCGATCTTGGCCTCGGCCAGCAGGGGCACGGCCAGCTCCGCCACCTGCTCCATCTCCTCGGTCAGCAGTCTGCGGACGGTCTCCGCCTCGGCCTCCGGGCACTCGGCGATCAGCTCGTCGTGGACCTGCAAAATCAGCTTTGCCTCCAGCCCCTCCCGGTCCAGCCGCCGGGCCACCCGGACCATGGCCAGCTTGATCACGTCCGCCGCCGTGCCCTGGATGGGCATGTTCAGCGCCACCCGCTCCCCGAAGCTGCGCACGGCAAAGTTGCTGCTTTTCAGCTCCGGCAGGCTGCGGCGGCGGCCAAAGAGGGTGGACACATAGCCCTGCTCCTTCGCCTGGGCTTTGATGCGCTTCTGGTACTCCCGGACGCCGTGGAAGCGCTCCAGATAGGCGTCCATGTAGGCTTTGGCCTCGTTGGGGAACACGCCGATGTCCTGGGCCAGGGACCAGGCGCTGATGCCGTAGACGATGCCGAAGTTGACGGCCTTGGCGTGGCTGCGCTGGGTCTTCGTCACCTCCGGCAGCGGGACGCCGAAGACCTGGCTGGCGGTGACCGCGTGGATGTCCTCGCCGCCGCGGAAGGCGGCGATCATGTTCTCGTCCCCGCTGATGTGGGCCAGCAGCCGCAGCTCGATCTGGCTGTAGTCCGCGTCCACCAGCACCTTCCCCGGCGCGGCGATGAACATCCGCCGGATCTGGCCGCCGAACTCCCGGCGGATGGGGATGTTTTGCAGGTTCGGCTCCCGGGAGGAAAGGCGGCCCGTGTCCGTCACGGTCATCATGAAGCTGGTGCGGATGCGCCCATCCGCCTCGATGCCTTTCAGCAGCCCCTCGGCGTAGGTGCTTTTCAGCTTGGTCAGCATCCGGTAGTCCAAAATCCGATCGACGATGGGGTGTTTGTCCCGGAGCTTCTCCAGGGTGTCCGCGTTGGTGCTCCAGCCGGTCTTGGTCTTCTTCCCGGCGGGGAGCATCAGCTTTTCAAACAGCACGGTCCCCAGCTGCTTCGGGGACAGGATGTTGAACTCCTCCCCGGCCAGGTCCCAGATGCTCCGCTGGAGGCTCTGGATGGTCTCGGTCATGCTGTCCCCGAAGTCTCGCAGGGCCGCCCGGTCCACCAGGAAGCCCGCGTACTCCATCTCCGCCAGCACCGCGCAGAGGGGCAGCTCGATTTCATAAAACAGCTTCTCCATGCCCAGGGCCAGGAGCCGCTCCTGCATCGGGTCGTGGAGGGCCCAGACCGCGGCGGCCTCCGCGGCCAGGGCGGCGGCCCGGTCCTCCGGCGGCGTGGGCAGCTCCGCGCCAAGATACTGCACGCTCAGGCGGCGCAGCGCGTAGCTCCCCGCCGTGGCGTCCAGCAGATACCCGGCCAGGGCCGCGTCGAAGACCCACCAGCGGGGGATGGGCAGGCCCAGGTCCAGCAGATGCCGCTGCAGGTCCTTGATGTTGTGCCCGGCCTTGGGGATGCGGTCGGTGAACAGGGCCGCCAGGGCCATGTTCCAGTCCCCGGCAAAGCTCCGGCGGTCCAGGGTCCAGACCCGGCGCACGCCCTCCGTCCCCTCGGTCAGTTCCACCAGCGCGAAGGCGAAGGCGTCCCAGTCCGGCGCGCAGGCCACGCACAGGGTCTGCGCCCGCTCGTTCCAGACGATCTCCTCCGCCAGGGCCCGGGCCGCCGCCTCGTCGGGGATCGGGGTCGTCGCATACGCCGCCGTCGGCGCCGCTTCCGGCGCGGCGGGCTCCGGCGGCTGCACGCCCCACTGTTCGATGAATCTGGAAAAGCCCAGCTTCATCAGCAGGGGGTAGAGTTCCGGCCCGTAGTCCCCGGACCAGCGGGCCTCCGCCGGGTCCAGCTCCAGCGGCGCGTCGGTGCGGATCGTGGCCAGCTCATAGCTCATCCGGGCGGAATCCTCCCCGGCCCGGAGCTTTTTCCGCACGGCCTCCCGCAGCTCCGGGGCGTCCAGGGCCGCGTAGACCCCCTCCAGGCTCCCGAAGCGCCGCAGCAGCTCCAGGGCGGTCTTCTCCCCCACCCCGGCCACGCCGGGGATGTTGTCGCTGACGTCGCCCATCAGGGCTTTCAGGTCC
>JAFYIF010000212.1 GCA_017538775.1 Oscillospiraceae bacterium
ACCATGACGGGGACTATGACGGGGACTATGAAACCCGGCTCGCCGCTTTGGTAGATTTTTGCAAGACCGAACGCACCAGAGATGAGATGATGGCCAGCCAGTCGATTGCCAGCCCTTCGTATTTCAGAAAGCACTTTCTGAAACCCCTGCTGGAATCCGGCAGAATCAGAATGACGATCCCCGAAAAGCCCAAGAGCAAAAATCAGAAATATATCAGGGTAGAATAAAATATTCCGCCCCGAAAGACTGCTTGTTCGATGCACAGCCTTTCGGGGCGAAATGATTCAAAAATGCGGATTTGACTGGAATATTGACTGGAATGAAGAAGAAACACAACGCTCTGAACGTGTAACAAAATGTCTTGAAGTGATTGCTTTTCTGATGATATTCTCGATTCCGTGAACTTTTTCACCGGGGTAAGTCATCACGGGGACCATGGCATTCAAGAGGTCAGCGGTTCGATCCCGCTTATCTCCACCAAGAAAGAAGTCCTGAAATCGTGAGATTTCGGGACTTTTTCGTATCTCAGCCGTTCCGCGCCCTTCCTCTTTTCAGCGATACTGCTGCGCGTGGCGGCGGATGGCGTCGAAGGTCTCCACGCTCAGGTCGTGTTCGATTTTGCAGGCGTCCTGCAGGGCGATGTCCGGGCTGACGCCCAGGCCGATGAACAGCTCGGTCAGGAGCTTGTGGCGCTCATAGATGCGCTCCGCGATCTCCAGGCCCGGGGGTTCCAGGACGATCATGCCCGCCGGGTCCAGGCTGATGTAGCCGCTCTCCCGCAGGCGCTTGGTGGCATAGCTGACGCTGGGCTTGCTGACGCCCAGTTTTTCCGCCACGTCGATGGAGCGGATATAGCCGCGCTCTTCCTGGAGCATCAGCATGGCCTCCAGATAATTTTCCGCAGATTCATGAATGTTCATTCTCATCACCCGCCTATACGATAGCACGAAGCCCCGGAAAAAGCAAGGAAAACGCGGAATCCTAAGTTAGCTCTTGACAACCGTGGTTAGAGGCGTTAAACTGCCTGGTGGTTAGAGAAATTTAACTCAGAGTCCGACGGACAGACCCAGATGGCAGTTCCCGGCGGAAGGCCGGGGGACAGAGAGGGGAGGAGAGCGGCATGATGCCTTTGATTCTGGCGGACACCGGCGAAGAAGCGGTGATCCGGCGGGTCGGCGGCAGTCCCGAGATGAAAAAGCACCTGGAGGACATGGGCTTCACGGTGGGGGGCGCCGTCACGGTGCTGAACGCCATCGGCGGGAATCTGATCGTGAAGATCAAAGAGTCCCGGGTGGCCGTCAGCAGGGAAATGGCCGGAAAAATCATGATTTGACAAAGCGGGGAAGGAGAGGCGAGGATGAAAACACTCAGAGACGCGAAGGTGGGCGAGACCGTCCGGGTCGTCCGGCTCCAGGGCGCGGGCGCGGTCAAGCGCCGGATCATGGACATGGGCATCACCCGGGGCGCGGAGATCCATGTCCGCAAGCTGGCCCCGCTGGGCGACCCCATCGAGGTAACGGTGCGGGACTATGAACTGTCGATCCGCAAGGCGGACGCCGGGATGATCGAAGTCGAGTAAAGGAGGAGGACCATGGCCCAACAACTGCGCATTGCCCTGGCGGGCAATCCGAACAGCGGGAAAACCACCCTGTTCAACAAACTGACCGGCTCCAACCAGTTCGTCGGCAACTGGCCCGGGGTCACGGTCGAAAAGAAGGAGGGCAGACTGAGCGTGGACAAGGAGGTCGTGCTGACCGACCTGCCCGGCATTTACTCGCTCTCGCCCTATACTCTGGAGGAAGTCGTGGCCCGGAACTATCTGATCGAGGAAAAGCCGGACGCCATTCTGAACATCGTGGACGCCACGAATCTGGAGCGCAACCTGTATCTGACCACCCAACTGACGGAGCTGGGCATCCCGGTGGTGATCGCCCTGAACATGATGGACCTGGTGCGAAAGGCGGGGGACCGCATCGAAGTGCCGGAGCTGGCGCGGCAGTTGGGCTGCGAAGTTGTGGAGATCTCCGCCCTGAAGGACGACGGGGTCCGTGAGGCGGCGCTGGCCGCCGTGGAGGCCGCAAAGCGCGGCAGCACCCTCCCGCAGCACCGCTTTTCCGGCCCGGTGGAGCACGCCCTGGCCCACATCGAGGAGGTCACGGTCCACGATCTCCCGGAGGAGCGCCAGCGCTGGTACGCCATCAAGCTCTTCGAGCGGGACGAAAAGGTGCTGGAGGGTCTGAACCTCTCCGACGAGGTCCGCGCACACATCGAAACGGACATCGCCAAAGCGGAGCGGGAGCTGGACGACGACGCCGAGAGCATCATCACCAACGAGCGCTACGTCTACATCGGCCAGATGCTCCGGGGCATCTATCAGAAAAAAGGCAGGGGTCAGCTCTCCACTTCCGACAAAATTGACCGGATCGTCACCAACCGCATCCTGGCCCTGCCGATCTTCATCGCCGTGATGTTTCTGGTCTACGCCCTGTCCATGGGCACCTCCATCGCGGACGGCGGCATCTCCGTCGGCACCTTCCTGACCGACTGGGCCAACGACGTGCTGGGCGGGGCCTGGCTCACCGACGGCTCCCGCGCCGTTCTGGAGGGCTGGAACGTGGCCCCCTGGCTGGTCGGGCTGATCTCCGACGGGGTTTTCGCGGGCGTCGGCGCGGTGCTGGGCTTTGTGCCGCAGATGCTGGTCCTGTTCCTGATGCTCTGTCTGCT
>JAFYIF010000213.1 GCA_017538775.1 Oscillospiraceae bacterium
CTGCTGCACTGTCAGCGGGCCGAGCTGGCGGCCTATCTGGAGGCCCGGGGCCTTGCGCACGTGGAGGACAGCTCCAACGAAGACCTGCGCTATACCCGCAACGCCCTGCGGCATCGGGTGCTCCCGGAGCTGGAGCGGCTGAACCGCGCCGCCGTGGCCCACATCTGCGCGGCGGCGGAGCGGCTGCGGGAGGACGACGCGGCCCTGGAGGAGCTGACCGGGACCTTTCTGGCGCAAAACTGCCGGGACGGGGCGCTGTCCGTCCCGGCCCTGCTGGCCCAGCCGAGAAGCATCGCCCTCCGGGCCCTGCGGCGGCTGTGCGGAAAGCCGGACGCTGCCCACCTGGAGCGGGTCCTGGCCTTCGCCGGGGACCCCCATGCCAGGGGCGGCCTGGACCTGCCGGGGCTGCGGGTGCGCCGGGAAGGGGAGTGGCTGCGCTTCGGCGAAGCGGAGGCCCTGCCCGAACCCATCCCGCGCCGGACGCTCCGTCCGGGGCAGCGGCTCTATCTCCCGGAGCGGGGGCTTTGGCTGCGCTGCGAGGAACGGGCGGAATATCAAGAAATTCACAATTCATTCAACACTTTTTGCTTCCAACGTGCGAAACTATGTGGTAAACTGACTGTTGCTTCCCGCGCTGCGGGGGACGCCGTCCGCCTGGCCGGGCGCGGCGTGACGAAAACGCTGCGCAGCCTCTACCGGGAGGCCGGACTGACGCCGGCGGAGCGCCGGCTGCGGCTGGTGTTTTCCGACGAGGCCGGGGTCGTGGCCGTGGAGGGCTTTGGCGTGGCGGAGCGCTGCGCCCCCAAAGCGGGCGCGGCGGCCCGGACGGTGCAATGGACTTCGGAAGCGGACGAAGGCGACGACTGCGAAAAAAAGGAGAGACTATGGCAGGAGAGATGAGAGAAGACATGGAGCAGCTGCTCTATACCGAGGAGCAGCTCCAGACCCGCGTCCGGGAACTGGGCGCGGCCATCACCCGGGACTACGCCGGGCGGCAGCCCTTTTTCCTGGGGGTGCTGAAAGGCTGTTTCGTGTTCATGGCGGACCTGTTGCGGGCGGTGGACCTGCCCTGCGAGCTGGAGTTCATGGCGGTGAAGAGCTACCGCGGCACCAGCAGCAGCGGGCAGCCGGAGATCACCCGGGACCTGACGCGCAACGTGGAGGGCATGGACATCGTGATCGTGGAGGACATCCTGGACACCGGCGTCACGCTGGACTATCTCCGGCAGTACCTGCTGGGCCCCCGGAAGGCCGCCTCCGTGCGCATCGTCACCATGTTCGACAAGCCGGAGGGCCGCGACCCGGCCCTGAAGGGCAAGATCGAAGCCGACTATGTGGGCTTCCCGGTGCCGAAGGCCTTCGTGGTGGGCTATGGCCTGGACTACAACGAGCGCTATCGCAATCTCCCCTATGTGGGCATCCTCAAGCCCGAATGCCGGGACTGAGCGATTCTGAACAGATATTCCGATCAGATAGGAAGTGACGCACATTTGAACAACAACAGACCGGGACGCAGCCGGGCGCGGGACATCGGCTTTTACGCGCTTTTGATCGTGATCCTGCTGGCCGTCATCCTGACCATGAACTCCGGCGGCCAGGTCTCCCAGGAGATCCCCTATTCCGAGGCGCGGGAGCTGTTTCTGAAGGGCGAAGTGGCGGAGTTTTCCGCCGAGGGGAACGTGCTGAACATGACGCTCCGGGACGGGAGCCTGCGCACCTGCGCCCTCAGCACCATCAGCGTGTTTTATAACGACCTCAACGTGGACCGGGAGGAAGTGGACGCCGACGGCAATCCCACGGGCCGCATCTACAACGTGATCCAGGACCAGTTCAAGGCCGGGACGCTGAAGGAATACAACTATCCCCCGGAGTGGCAGGCCCCCTGGTGGGCCAGCTTCCTGCCCTATCTGGTGGTGATGGTGCTGTTCGCCGTGGTCTGGTTCATCGCCATGAACCGGATGCAGGGCGGCGGCGCGGGGGGCGTGACCCGCTTCACCCGGGCCCGCACCCGCCTGGGCAGCGACGAAAAGAAGAAGGTCACCTTCGCGGACGTGGCGGGCTGCGAGGAGGAGAAGGAGGAGCTGGCGGAGATCGTCCACTTCCTCAAGAACCCCAAGCAGTACACGGAGATGGGCGCGCGCATCCCCAAGGGCGTGCTGCTCGTCGGCCCTCCGGGCACCGGCAAGACCCTGCTGGCCAAGGCCGTGGCGGGGGAGGCCAACGTGCAGTTCCTCTCCATCTCCGGCTCCGACTTCGTGGAGCTCTACGTCGGCGTCGGCGCGGGCCGCGTGCGCGACCTGTTCGACCAGGCCAAAAAGAACGCCCCCTCCATCATCTTTATCGACGAGATTGACGCCGTCGGCCGCCACAGGGGCGCCGGCATGGGCGGCGGC
>JAFYIF010000214.1 GCA_017538775.1 Oscillospiraceae bacterium
GCCTGTTTTTTTCGCATTCGACAGGGTTTTCTTTGTTTCGACCGGTTTTCGTCCTATCAGAATACTTTCATCCGTTGTCCCGCCGTCCCAGCCCTCATTCGATCAGGCTTTGACAGACCATCAGCTGATAGTCCATCGGCGAGTAAAACAGCGCGCTGCGGTAGTCCTCCATGCGCACGGAAAACTCCGAGGTCAGCAGCCGGTAGAGCGAACGCGGATACTGTCCGGGGTCCGGCTCCAGGGCTGCGGCCAGATTCGCATAGGAGCGGCCAATGCTCAGGAAACGCGGCGGGGTGATGCCCTCCGGCTTGGAGTCCAGCACCCGGAACCCCCCGTCGCCGATCGCGTATTTCTCCACCAACTCGTCCCGGTTCTCTTCAAACGAGAGGCAGTGACTGAGGTTGGCAAAGCGGTAGACGCCCTCGATCCCGTCCACCCCGATCCGGCGGGCAATGTCGCCGATCCGGTTGTGCGTGGTCCGGGCGGTGAATTCCAGCAGGGAGGCCGTGAAATACAGGTCGTCCCGCCAGTTGCGGGTTTGCTCATCTCTCATCGCGTTTCACCTCCCAAAAAGCGCAGCGTTGCCAGCGCCCGCATGGTGTGGAAGGTCGTCTGCTGGGTGGGCCTCCGGAACCGCGCCAGTTCCATGAACGCCGCCTTTGAGATCGAACCTTCCAGATAGTCGCGCACATAATCCCAGATGACATCGTCCGCCATGGGGCCTTTGACAATATCGTACGGATGCGTCCCGCCGTTCCGGCAGGCGGCGACAAAATCCAACCATTCACCGTCCACAGCGTCAAAAACCCGGACGGACAGCGACGGGTTTTCTTCATATTGGAATGTGCTGACGCAGGGAACGCCCCCAAAATTCTGCGCCCGCCGGACGGCCCACTGTTCCGCCTGGCGGCGCAGCTCCGTGGTGTAAAACCCCCAGCCAAAATCTTTTGTATATTTGGTCATACGGATCTCCGGCTCCGACACGACGATGTTGCTGCCGTGGTACAGGATCACGTCCCATCACCCCCCCATGAAAACTTTGTATCACAGAATCGGAAGAAATGCAACAAGGGGCTGCGGCGCACTGCCGCAGCCCCATCGTGTTTCGTTTCACTTCAAAACCTTCAGCGCACCCGTCGGGCAGGCTTCCACGCATTTGCCGCAGTCCCGGCAGACCGCGATGCGCGCGCTGTCGCGGAACTCCGGTTTGATGACCGTGCCGAAGCCGCGGCCCACCAGGCCCAGGAGGCCCTGGTGCGCCACTTCGTCGCAGACGCGGACGCAGAGGTTGCAGAGGATGCACTTGCCCGCGTCGCGCTCGATGACCTCCAGACGGCGCTCGCTGCCGTGCTGGCGCTTTTCGCCGCCGCCGAAGCGCTCCGGCTCCAGGGGATAGCGGTTGGCGTGGCGGATCAGGGCGCAGTCGCGGTAGTCGTGGCAGCCGCACTCCAGGCAGCGGGCGGCCTCGCGCATGGCCTGCTCGGGGCTATAGCCCTCGTTCAGGGGCAGGAAGTCGCGGCGGCGTTCCTCCCCGGGGCGGTTTTCCACCCGGACCCGGGCCTGGCGCTCCCGGTCGCGGTACTCCTCCGCCGTGACCTTGCGCTCGCTGACGAAGGGTCTCCGGTAGGGCACCACGCGGCCTTTCAGGTAGCTGTCCACCACGTTGGCGCAGCGGCTGGCCTCGCCGATGGCGGCGATGGCGATGTCCGCGCCGCCGTTCGTGGCGTCGCCCACCGCGAAGACGCCCTCCAGATTCGTGCGGAAGGTGGCCTCGTCGGCGGCGATGATGCCCCGGCGGTTCAGCTCCACCGGGAAGGCGGAGGGCTCCGCCTTCTGGCCGATGGCGGCGATGACGCTGTCCAGCTCCAGATACTCAAACTTCCCCTCCACCGGCACGGGGCTGCGCCGCCCGGAGGCGTCCGGCTCGCCCAGCTCCATGACCTGGAGCTTCACGCCGCTGACCTGGCCATGCTCTCCCAGCACCTCGGCGGGGTTGGTCAGGAACTTGAAGACCACGCCCTCTTCCATGGCCTCGTCGATCTCCTCGGCGTTGGCGGGCATCTCGTCCCGGGTGCGGCGGTAGACCACATAGACCTGCTCCGCCCCCAGGCGGACGGCGGTGCGGCAGGCGTCCATGGCGGTGTTGCCGCCGCCCACCACAGCCACGCGGCGGCCAATGTCCGGGGTCTCCCCCTCGGCCACGGCGCGCAGGAAGTCGATGCCGCCCAGCACGCCGCGCAGCTCCTGGCCCGGGCAGCCCAGGGGGGAGCTTTTCCAGGCGCCGATGGCGATCACCACCGCGTCGAACCGGGCGCGATATTCTTCAAAGCTGAGGTCCCGCCCGATGCGGACGCCGTTTTCCATCTGCACGCCCGCCTCGGCGATCTCCGCCACCTCCGCGTCCACCACGGCCTTGGGCAGCCGGTACTCCGGGATGCCGTAGCGCAGCATCCCGCCCATCTTGGGCATCTGCTCGGTGAGGGTCACCTCGTGGCCCAGCAGGGAGAGGTAGTAGGCCGCGGTCAGGCCCGCCGGGCCGCCGCCGACGACGCCCACCTTTTTCCCCGTCAGGGGGGCGCGCTCCGGCTTCCAGCGGTCCGGATCGTGCAGTTGGGCCACGGACATATAGCGCTTGATGGCGGCGATGGAGATGGGTTCCTCCACCAGCGCCCGGCGGCAGTAATTTTCACAGGGGTGGGGGCAGACGTAGCCGATGCAGGCGGGCAGGGGCAGCCGCTCCTTGACGATGCGGACGGCCTCCCGGGTGTTGCCCAGGGCCACCTGCTTCACATAGGCCTGGCAGTCCGTGTCGCCGGGGCAGTGGAGGCGGCAGGGGCCCATGCAGTCCCCGTCGTGGTCGCTCATCAGCAGCTCCAGGGCGATCGTCCGGGCCTGGATGACCCGGGGGGTCTCGGTGTGGATGACCATGCCCTCGGCGGCCCGGGTGGAGCAGGCCCGCAGCAGCTTGCCGTTGCCCTCGGCCTCCACCACGCAGACGCCGCAGGCCCCGTAGTGGGCCACGCTGTCGTCCTGGCAGAGGGTGGGGATCTCGATGCCCGCCCGGCGGGCGGCGTCCAGAACGGTCTCCCCCTCCTGGCAGACGCAGGGGACGCCGTTGATGCTCAGATGCAGTTCCTTCATAGTCTCGCGCTCCTTCCTCAGTCCACGCGCACCGCGTCAAAGCGGCAGGCGCTGCGGCAGCTGCCGCAGCGGATGCAGGCGGCGGGGTCGATGGTGTAGGGCTTCCGCAGCTGGCCGTGGATGGCCTCCGTGGGGCACTTCCGGGCGCAGGCGGAGCAGCCGATGCACTTGTCCGGGTCAATGGTGTAGCGCAGCAGGGCGCGGCACTCCTTCGCCGGGCAGCGGTGCTCCCGGATGTGGGCCTCGTACTCGCTGCGGAAATAGCGGATGGTGCTCAGCACCGGGTTGGGGGCCGTCTGGCCCAGGCCGCAGAGGGCCCCGTCCTTCACGGCCTGGCACAGCTCCTCCAGCAGCTCCACGTCGCCCTCGCGCCCTTCGCCGCTGACGATGCGGTTCAGGATCTCGCCCAGGCGCTTGGTGCCGATGCGGCAGTGGACGCACTTGCCGCAGCTCTCCCGGGTGGTGAAGTCCAGGAAAAACTTGGCGATGCCCACCATGCAGGTGTCCTCGTCCATGACCACCATACCGCCGGAACCCATGATGGCCCCGGTGGCGGAGAGGCTCTTGTAGTCGATCACCGTGTCCAGCAGCGACGCCGGGATGCAGCCGCCGCTGGGACCGCCGAGCTGGACGGCCTTGAACTGCTTGCCGTCCCGGATGCCGCCCGCGACGCCGAAGATCACGTCCCGCAGCGTCACGCC
>JAFYIF010000215.1 GCA_017538775.1 Oscillospiraceae bacterium
GCCACGGAAGAAGTCCGGCAGCTCATGCAGCGCGGGGCATAGAACACAAAGGGACGGCTCTCCGCTTGTCTGCCTCGGCAGACCGGCACAGAGAACCGTCCCTTTGTGTCATCTTCTCTTCCTTGCCGCCCGCAGCCTTGCCATGGCTCTTGCCAGGTCCAGCTCGGCCTGGAGGTGCTCTCTTCGGCTTTTTGCGGCCTCTTGCAGCTCCTGTCTGGCCCGGTCGGCGGCGGCCTGGGCGCGGGCGGGGTCGATCTCTTCCGAGCGCTCCAGGGTCTCCACCAGCACCAGGGCCTCCCCGCGCTCCACTTTCAGGATGCCCTGGGAGACGCTGGCCGCCTGTTCTGTCCCGTCCGGGGTGCGGCAGCGGAGGACGCCGGGGCGGAGCAGGGCCAGCAGGTCGCTGTGTCCGGCCTGGACGCCCAGCATCCCGTCCGCCGCCGGGACCGTCAGGGAGAGGCAGGGACCCTCATAAAAGACCGCGCCGGTGGCGTAGACCCGGAGGGGAAAGCTTCTGTTCATCCGCCCTGCGCCTCCAGTTCCTTGGCCTTGGCCCGGACATCGTCCAGGGAGCCCACGTTGAAGAAGGCCGCCTCCGGCAGCTCGTCCACCTCCCCGTCCACGATGGCGGCGAAGCCCCGGACGGTCTCTTCCCGCCGGACATAGGCTCCGGGCACGCCGGTGAACTTCTCGGCCACATGGAAGGGCTGGGACAGGAAGCGCTTGATCTTCCTGGCCCGGTAGACGGCCAGGCGGTCGTCCTCCCCCAGTTCCTCCATGCCGAGGATTGCAATTACGTCCTGCAGCTCCCGGTATTTTTGCAGCGTCTCCTGCACCAGCCGGGCGACCCGGTAGTGTTCCTCCCCGACGATCTCCGGCTTGAGCATCCGGGAGGAGCTCTCCAGCGGCTCCACGGCGGGGTAGATGCCCTCTTCCACGATCTTCCGGCTCAGGACCGTGGTGGCGTCCAGGTGCGTGAAGGTGGTGGCGGTGGCCGGGTCGGTCAGGTCGTCCGCCGGGACGTAGACCGCCTGGACGGAGGTGATGGCCCCGTGTTCGGTGCTGACGATGCGCTCCTGGAGCTCGCCCATCTCGTCGGCCAGGGTGGGCTGATAGCCCACGGCGGAGGGCATCCGGCCCAGCAGGGTGGAGACCTCGCTGCCCGCCTGGACAAAGCGGAAGATGTTGTCGATGAACAGCAGCACGTCCCGCTTCTCCCGGTCCCGGAAGTGTTCCGCCATGGTCAGGCCGGAGAGGGGCACCCGCATCCGGACGCCGGGGGTCTCGTTCATCTGGCCGAAGACCAGGGCCGTGCGCCCCAGCACGCCGCTGGCGCGCATCTCGTTCCAGAGGTCGTTCCCCTCCCGGCTGCGCTCACCCACGCCGGTGAAGACGCTGTAGCCGCTGTGGGCCGTGGCCACGTTGTGGATCAGCTCCTGGATCAGCACGGTCTTGCCCACCCCGGCGCCGCCGAAGAGCCCCACCTTGCCGCCACGGGCGTAGGGTTCCAGCAGGTCGATGACCTTGATGCCGGTCTCCATGACCTCCTCCATCGGGGACAGCTCCGCATAGCCGGGGGCGCGGCGGTAGATGCTCCGGCGCTCCGTGTCCTCCGGCAGGGGCGGGCCGCCGTCGATGGGCTGGCCCAGCACGTTGAACATCCGCCCCAGCACCGCCGCCCCCACGGGCACGGTGACGCCCCGGCCCGGGGCGCGGACCTTCATGCCCCGGCTCAGGCCCACGCCGGAGGCCAGCAGGATGCAGCGCACGGTCTCGCTGCCCATGTGGCGGCAGACCTCCATCACCCGGTCCTGTTCCCCCACCCGGGCGATGAGGATCTCCCGAATGGCGGGCAGCAGCCCGCGGGGGAAGCGGACGTCCGCCACCGGGCCGCTGACCCGGACGATCGTACCTTCTGTCATGTGCGCAAACTCCTTTCCGCTTCCTGCCGCCGCGCCAGGGCACCGGCGGAGACCTCGGTGATCTCCCGGGTGACGGCGGCCTGGCGCTCCCGGCGCAGGGACAGCTCCAGCTTGTCCAGCAGGCCGTCGGCGTTCTGGGTGGCCGTCTCCATGGCCTGGACCCGGGCGCTCTGCTCCGCGCCGTAGCTGCTGAGCAGGGCGCAGTACAGATAGCCGGACAGCACCGCGGGGATCAGGTCGTCCAGCACCGTCCTCCGGTCGGGGACGAATTCAAAGGACGCTTCCTCCCCCGCGCCGTCCTCCGCAGGGCCGAGGGGCAGCAGCCGGGCACAGCGCAGTTCCAGGTCGAGCCGGGTCCTCATGTGGGTGTAGAGCAGGCGCAGCGCGCCGATCTCCCCCTGTTCATAGCGGTCCAGCAACAAGGCGCAGATGCGCCGGGCCATGGCCCGGTCCGGGCGTCCCCCGGGGAAGCAGTCCTCCGCCTCCACCGGGACGCTCCGGCTCTGGAGGAAGCGGCGGCCCCGGTCCCCGACCACGAACAGCCGGGTCTCCGGCTCCTGCTTCCGCAGGCGCAGGGCCTCCTGCATCACGTTGGTGTTGAAGGCCCCGGCCATGCCCCGCTCCGCGCCGATGACCAGCAGGCCCGGCGGCCCGGCGGGGGCTTTCGTCTCCGCCCCGACGCAGCCGGAGCGGATGGCGGGGAGCATCTGTTCCTCCAGGGCGCGGAAGAAGGGGGCGGTCCCCTCCAGCTTTCCGGCGGCCCAGCGCAGCCGGGCCGAGGCGATCAGGCGCATGGCGTTGGTGATCTTCCGGGTCTCCTCCACGCTGT
Organism: Oscillospiraceae bacterium; assembly: GCA_017538775.1. GTDB lineage: Bacteria > Bacillota > Clostridia > Oscillospirales > Oscillospiraceae > RGIG7114. The sequence goes on from JAFYIF010000215.1 coordinate 2,752, forward strand.
CGATGCGCGCCCGGAGTTCTCTGGCCCCGGGCATCTCAGCTGTTCCTCCGCTGCACTTCCTGCGCCAGCTCCGTGGCCAGTCGGAGCAGCTTTTCCCGCCCCTCCTCGCTCAGCTCCCCGCTGCGGCGGAGCTTCCGGCAGAGGGCGGGCAGCCGCTGTTCCACGGCGGCGGCCAGGGCTGCGGCGTAGGCTTCCACCTGCCCCGGCTCCAGCCCGTCCATGACGTGGTTCAGCGCGGCGGTCAGCAGCGCCACCTGGGAAGCGCGGCTCAGGGGGCGGCCCTGCTTTTGCCGGAGCAGGCGCATCAGCAGCGTGCCGCTGCGCAGCCGCGCCCGGGTGGTCGCGTCCAGGTCGGAAGAAAAGCGGGTGAAGACCTCCATCTCCCGGAACTGGGCCAGCTCCAGGCGCAGACTGCCGGTGGCCTTTTTCATGGCCCGGCTCTGGGCGTCCCCGCCCACGCGGGAGACGGACAGGCCCAGGTCCACGGCGGGCCGCTGCCCGGCGTAGAAAAGGCCGCTGTCCAGATAGATCTGGCCGTCGGTGATGCTGATGAGGTTGGTGGGGATGTAGGCGGACACGTCCCCGGCCTGGGTCTCCACGATGGGCAGGGCGGTGATGCTGCCCCCGCCCAGGGTCTCGCTGAGCCGGGCGGAGCGCTCCAGCAGCCGGGAGTGGAGATAGAACACGTCCCCGGGATAGGCCTCCCGCCCCGGGGAGCGGTCCAGCAGCAGACTGAGGGTCCGGTAGGCCACCGCGTGCTTGCTCAGGTCGTCGTAGACGATCAGCACGTCCCGGCCCAGGTGCATGAAGTATTCGCCCATGGCCGTGGCCGCGAAGGGGGCGATGTACTGCTCGCTGGCCGGGCAGCCCGCCCCGGCGCTGACGAGGATGGTATAGTCCAGCGCGCCGCGCACCTCCAGCTCGGCGGCCAGCCGGGCCACGGAGCCGGTCTTCTGGCCGATGGCGGCGTAGATGCAGATCACGCGCTTGCCCTTCTGGTTCAAAATCGCGTCCAGGGCCAGGGCGGTCTTGCCGGTCTGCCGGTCCCCGACGATCAGCTCCCGCTGGCCCCGGCCAATGGGGAAGAGGGAGTCGATGCACAGCACGCCGGTCTCCAGCGGGGTCTTCACCCCCTGCCGGTCCAGAATGGCGGGGGCGTCCCGCTCGATGGGATACCAGGCGTCGTGGGCGATGGGCCCCTTGCCGTCGATGGGGCGGCCCAGGGCGTCCACGGCCCGGCCCAGGAACTGGAAGCCCACGGGCACGGAGGCGGTCCGCCCCGTGCGCCGGACCAGGCTGCCCTGGGTGACGTGCTCCACCGCGCCGAAGAGGACGCAGCCCAGGCTGTCCTCCCGCAGGTCCAGCACCAGCCCGGTCACCGGGCCGTTGAAGTCCAAAATCTCCCCGTACTGGGCGTCGGGCAGCCCGCCCACCCGGGCGATCTCGTCCCCGGCGTACAGCACCTCTCCGGTCTCCTCCATGAAGGGGGAGGGCTGGAAGGCGCGCACCGTGTCCCAGAGCAGGGGCAGCCCCGGCGCGTCGCCCACCCGGCCGTCCAGGGCCTGGTCGATGCAGTTTTCCAACTGGCGGAGCTGGCCCTCCGGGGTCCAGTCATAGACCTCCTGCCCCAGCTCCAGCCGGAAGCCCCGGGGCATGTCGGCGGCCCGCCATTTCAATGGCAGAGGCGAACCGTGGCGGCGGAGGATGAAGTCCTCCAGCCTGGCCCGCTGCCGCTCCGTGGGCGGCACGGCGCTGTACAGCACCGCTTTGGTCTCAATGCTCATCTTCCGACTCGCTTTCCGCCGCGTCCAGGAAGCGGTCCAGGGCCTGTTCGCCGTCGGTCAGCACCAGGTGCTTCACGGCCTCCATGGCCAGGGCCGCCGCCTCCCGGTGCAGGTCGCGGACGGTCTCGCTGCGGCGGCTCTCGCTGACGGTCTCGGCCCGGCTGAGGATGAGCTTCACCTGGGCCTGGGCCTGCTGGAGCTGGAGCTGCGCTTCCTGCTCCGCTGCGCGCTCGATCTGCTCCCGCCGGGCGGCGATCTCCGCGTCGGCCCGCCGGAGCTTGTCCGCATACTCGTCCCGCATGGCCTCGGCCTCGGTCCGGAGCCGGACCGACTCCGCCTCCCGCTCCGTATAGCGCTGTTCCCGCTGGGCCAGGAAGCTCTGGATCGGGCGGTAGAGCAGGAAGTACAGCCCGCCGCTGAGGAGGACGAAATTCAGCAGATGCAGCAAAATCTGCTGCCAGTCGATGTTCAGGGGAAGTCCGTTCATGGCCGCGGGCCTCAGAGGACGAAGATGACCAGGATCACCACCAGCAGGGCGTAGATGATGGCGGTCTCGATGAACACCAGGGAGAGCATCAGGCCGCTGCGGATCTCGCCGGAGGCCTCCGGCTGGCGGGCGGTGCTCTCACTGGCCTTGCGGGAGGCCAGGGCGATGGCGATGGCGCCCCCGGCGGAGGCCAGGGCGATCATGATGGCACAGGCGATGGCCTTGGACGAGGTGACCTGGGCTTCTGCCAGGACCGCGGCGGCCTCCGGGCTTTCCGCAGCGTCGGCGGCCAGGGCGGCGGGGGCGCTCAGGACCAGCATCAGGGCCACGGCCAGCGCGGCGGCAAAGAGCTTTTTCTTGTTACGCATCGGTTCATTCCTCCGTTTTGTCTTGATGAATGGGTTCGGAAACCTCATGGAAATACATCCCCACCAGCATACACAGCACATAGGTCTGGATGATGGCGTGCAGGGCCGTGAACAGCAGGCCCACCAGCACGGGCAGGACGAAGCTCAGGGCCAGGTAGTGATAGACCAGCTCCGTCACCAGCAGGCCGCTGAGCAGCGCGCCGAAGAGCCGGAAGCTGACGGAGATGGGCAGGGAGAACTCCTTCAGCGTGCGCTTCACGCCGGTGAAGCCCGCCCCGGCGAGCCCGCCCCCCAGCAGCACCAGAAAGCTTTGGCAGCCCATGCAGATGGCGGCGTTGATGTCGCTGAGCGGGGCGGGCAGGGCCACGCTGTGGCCGCTGGTGGCCAGGACCTGGACCCCCAGCAGCTCAAAGAGGGTGCCGAAGAAGATGTAAAGCCCCGCCGCGAAGAGATAGGCCCCGGCAAAGCCGCCCTTCCCCGGGGCGGGGACCCGGGCCAGGCCGTCCAGGAAGCCCACCGCCTGTTCCAGCAGGAGCTGGAAGCGCCCCGGGATGGTCCGGAAGCGCGGCAGGACGAAGAGCCGGAGGGCCAGCGCCGCCAGGAGCAGCAGCCCGGTGACGGCAAAGGCGGAGATGAGCGCCGGGTTCACCTCCAGCAGCCCGAAGAGGCTGACCCGGTTCACGTCGTGCAGCACCGCGTCCCGCATGGCCTCCCGGATGTCCTGGTGTCCGCCGGGGGACCCCACCAGCAGCGCCAGCGCCGCCAGAAGCAAAATCAGCGCCAACCAGACGGTCAGCGCCAGGTTCCGGTGTTTCATCGGCATCCTTCCTTTCCCGATTCAAAAATGGAAGTCAAAAGCAAGAACAGTGTAGCATGGACCGCCGGGCTTGGCAAGGGGGCGCGGGGCGGTTCCGGGGAAAAAGAAGCCCCGAAAGCCTCCCGGAAAAACGCGGGAGGCTTCGGGGGAAAAAACACGCTCAGTCCAGGCGCAAGCGCACGCGCACTGGGTTGTGGTCGGAGTCGGCGAAGTCCAGTTCGCCCAGGGTCTCCACTTCCAGCAGCGTCACGTTGGGGCTGAGGATGAAGCCGTCGATGACGTAATACTGGGTGTGCTCCCTGTCGGCGGGGTCATAGGGCTGGTTGAGCAGGCGGCAGCTGGGCGCGTCCAGGCTGTAGGCGTAGCGCCAGCCCGCCCCGGCCGGGAGCAGGCTCTCGTCCAGGGTGCCGGGCTGCCAGAGTTCCGGGTGGGCGTTGGGATATGCCTCCAGAGCGCCGGGGAAGACCTGGTTGAAGTCGCCCCCCGCGATCACATAGTTGCCCTTTTCATATTCCCGCTGCAAAAAGTCCCGGAGCTGCTGCGTCTGGGCCAGCTTGCCCGCCCCGTCGTCGTAGGCCTCCAGATGCAGGTTCACCAGGACCAGCTGCCGCTCCGTCCCCGCCACGTCCAGCCGCGTGACCAGCAGACAGCGCTTGAGGTTGGCGATCCGCAGCGGCCAGGAGAAGGGGCAGGGCAGGGACAGGCGCTCGGCCTGGGCCACCGCGTAGTCGGAGATGCTCATCAGCCCGCTGTTGACCCGGCCCAGGGGCGGAATGGGGATGGGCACGAAGGAGCAGGAGTAGTTCAGGGCGTAAAAGCTGCTGCCCCGGGCCAGGGCCGCCGTCTCGTCCACGGAGTAGGTCCGGGCCGAGTCGCTGTCCACCTCCTGGAGCAGCACCAGCCCGCAGCCGGATGTGCGCAGCGTTTCGGCGATGCCGGACAGATAGCGCTCCACCGTGGCCTCGTCCGCGGCGCGGGCGTTTTTGCCCCCGTCCATGAAGAAGTCCGAGCCGCTGCCCAGACCCGCGTAGCCGATGTTCCAGCTGAGGATCGAAAGCTCCTCCCCGGCCCGCAGCGATTCCGTCGCCCCGTCGCTGAGCACCCGGGCAGGCTCCTCGGCGGGGGGATCATACTCCGTGGCCGTCAGCCAGCCCAGCAGCCCGCCCACGGCCAGCACCAGGACCAGAACGACGAGCCCGATCCCTTTGAATACACGTTTCATGTAGCGCCACCTCCGGTGATGGGTTTGTATGGTAGATCCAGTATAGCAGAGCGGGCACCGCCGCGCAAGCGCTGAAAAAACAAGCTGTCATTGCGAGGTGCGAAAAACAAGCTGTCATTGCGAGGAGGCGAAGCCGATGTGGCAATCCCCCCGACGCCGCGCTTTTTGGCTCCCTTCTTCAGAAGGGAGC
>JAFYIF010000216.1 GCA_017538775.1 Oscillospiraceae bacterium
GACGGGCGCACCGGGGAGCTGTTCCAGAACGACGTGACCGTGGGCTGGGTCTACTTCCTCAAGCTCCACCATCTGGTGGACGACAAGATGCACGCCCGGTCCACCGGGCCTTACTCCCTGGTGACCCAGCAGCCGCTGGGCGGGAAGGCGCAGTTTGGCGGTCAGCGCTTCGGCGAGATGGAGGTCTGGGCGCTGGAGGCCTATGGGGCGGCCTATACCCTGCAGGAGATCCTGACCGTGAAGAGCGACGACGTGACCGGGCGGGTGCGCACCTATGAGAGCATCGTCAAGGGGCACAACATCCCCCAGCCCGGGGTGCCGGAGAGCTTCAAGGTTTTGGTCAAGGAGCTGCAGAGCCTTTGCCTGGATGTGAAGGTTTTGGACTCCGAGGGCGGGGAGATCGAGCTGCGGGACGACGAGGAGGACGATTTCATCCCCAGCTATCGGGACGAGAAGGACGAGTACCGGGCCGACGAGGGCGAGATCGAGGCCTCCGGTTTCTCCATCGAGGACGTGAACGACGAGTTGGAGGAGTATCCCGGGGACGGGGACGAGCCGGACGAGTATATGGAGGAGGATTGAATTGAGATGAGTTATGCACCGTTTGATGCCATCAAGATCGGCATTGCCTCTCCCGATATGATCCGCGCCTGGTCTTATGGGGAGGTCAAGAAGCCGGAGACCATCAACTACCGCACGCTCAAGCCGGAGCGGGACGGGCTTTTCTGTGAGCGCATTTTCGGGCCGACCAAGGACTGGGAGTGCCACTGCGGGAAGTATAAGAAGATTCGGTACAAGGGGAAGATCTGCGACCGCTGCGGGGTGGAGGTCACGAAGAGCAAGGTCCGGCGGGAGCGGATGGGGCATCTGGAGCTGGCGGCGCCGGTCAGTCACATCTGGTACTTCAAGGGCATCCCCAGCCGGATGGGGCTGATCCTGGACCTGACGCCCCGGATTCTGGAGAAGGTGCTGTATTTCGGCAGCTACATCGTCACCGACCCGGGCTTTAGCCCGCTTCAGCGCTGCCAGATCCTCTCGGAGCGGGAGTATCGGGACTACCGGGAGAAGTATGAGGACGACTTCAGCGCCGGGATGGGGGCCGAGGCGATCAAGAAGCTGCTGGAGGACGTGGACTGTGAGAAGCTGGCCCGGGAGCTGCGGGAGGAGCTGAAGAGCGCCTCCGGGCAGAAGAAGGCCAAGATCGTCAAGCGGCTGGAGTGCGTGGACGCCTTCGTCGCCAGCGGGAACAAGCCCGAATGGATGATCATCGACGTGCTGCCGGTGATCCCGCCGGAGATCCGGCCCATGGTGCAGCTGGACGGCGGGCGTTTCGCCACCAGTGACCTGAACGACCTCTACCGCCGGGTCATCAACCGCAACAACCGGCTGAAACGGCTGATGCAGCTGGCCGCGCCGGATATCATCGTCCGGAACGAGAAGCGGATGCTCCAGGAGGCCGTGGACGCCCTGATCGACAACGGGCGGCGGGGGCGGGCCGTCACCGGGGCCAACTCCCGGGCGCTGAAGAGCCTCAGCGACATGCTCAAGGGCAAGCAGGGGCGCTTCCGGCAGAACCTGCTGGGCAAGCGCGTGGACTACTCCGGGCGCAGCGTCATTGTGGTCGGGCCGGAGATGAAGCTCTATCAGTGCGGCGTGCCCAAGGAGATGGCGATCGAGCTGTTCCGGCCCTTCGTCATGAAGAAGCTGGTGGAGGACGGGGTCGCCAACAACATCAAGAGCGCCAAGAAGATGGTGGACAAGCAGCGGACCGAGGTTTGGGACGCGCTGGACGTGGTCATCCGGGAGCATCCCGTCCTCCTGAACCGCGCACCCACGCTCCACCGGCTGGGTATCCAGGCCTTTGAGCCGGTGCTGGTGGAGGGGCGGGCGCTGAAGCTGCATCCGCTGTGCTGCACCGCCTTCAACGCCGACTTCGACGGCGACCAGATGGCGATCCATGTTCCGCTGAGCGCGGAGGCCCAGGCCGAGGCCCGGCTGCTGATGCTGTCCGCCAACAACCTGCTGCGGCCCCAGGACGGCAGCCCCGTCACCGTGCCCACCCAGGACATGGTGCTGGGGTCCTACTACCTCACCTATACCCGGCTGGGCAAGGCCGAGCGGGGGGCGGAGGCGGTTTTCGTCACCGACGCCGGGGACAGCGCTCTGCCCGTGGGGCAGGTGGTGGACGCGGACGACTTCGTGGCGGCCCACAGCGCCGCCAGGAAGGCCGGGCTGACTCCGCCCGCCTATCGACCCATCCACAGCTACTCCACCGTCAGCGAGGCGATCATGGCCTATCAGGAGGGCGTCATCGGGCTGCACGCGCCCATCCTGGTGCGCGTCACCCGGAACTTCCACGGGCGGCAGGAGAGCCGGACCATCGAGGCCACCGTGGGGCGCATCCTCTACAACGAGCCCATCCCCCAGGACCTGGGCTTCGTGGACCGGGAGGACGAGGAGGCCCGCTTCGACTATGAGGTGGGCGGCAGCGGGAAGCCCCGGGACATCGGATTCAGCCACAGCGCCATCGGCAAGGTGGGGAAGAAGAACCTGGGGAAGATCATCGACCGCTGCATCGAAAAGTACGGCTTCACCATCGCCACCGAGGTGCTGGACAACGTGAAGGCGCTGGGGTACAAGTACTCCACCATCGGGGCCATCACCATCTCCATCGCGGATATGACCGTGCCCGCGGCCAAGTATCAGCTGATCCGGGAGACGGAGCGGAAGGTGCAGGGCATCGAGCAGATGTACCGCATGGGCATGATGACCGACGACGAACGCTATCGCCTGACCATCTCCGAGTGGGAGTCCACCACCAAGCGCGTCACCGACGCTTTGCAAAGCTCCCTGGATGAGTGGAACCCCATTTACATGATGGCCGACTCCGGCGCGCGCGGGTCCATGGCCCAGATCCGGCAGCTGGCCGGTATGCGCGGGCTGATCGCCAACACCTCCGGCAAGACCATCGAGATCCCCATCAAGGCCAACTACCGCGAAGGGCTCAGCGTCCTGGAGTACTTCATCTCCAGCCGGGGCGCCCGGAAGGGGCTGACCGATACCGCTTTGCGGACCGCCGACTCCGGGTATCTGACCCGGCGGCTGGTGGACGTGTCCCAGGATGTCATCATCCGGGAGACCGACTGCGGCACCGAGGACGGCATCTGGGCCACCACGGTCTATGACAAGGGGCAGGTGGTGCAGTCCTTCGGCGAGAGCATCCACGGGCGCTTCCCGGTCCATGACATCTGTGACCCGGAGTCCGGCGCGCTGCTCTTCCCCGCCGACCGGATGCTGCTGAGCGGCGACGAGGGCGTGCTGGAGGCCCACGGGCTTCGGCGGGTGCGCGTCCGCAGCGTCCTGGCATGTAACGCCCGCAGCGGCGTCTGCGCCAAATGCTATGGCATGAACATGGCTACCGGGCGCTTCGTCAACGCGGGGGAGGCCGTCGGCGTCATCGCGGCGCAGTCCATCGGCGAGCCGGGCACCCAGCTCACCATGCGTACCTTCCACACCGGCGGCGTGGCGGGGGACGATATCACCCAGGGTCTGCCCCGCGTGGAGGAACTCTTTGAGGCCCGGAAGCCCAAGAAGATGGCCGTGCTCAGCGAGATCAGCGGGACGGTCACCGTCGAGGACACCAAGCGCAGCGCCATTGCCGCCGTCACCGTGGTCAGCGACGCCGGGGACGAGACGCGGGTGTATCAGATCCCCTATTCCGTGGGCATCCTGGTCAGCAGCGGGGAGCATGTGGACCGGGGCCAGGAGCTGACCCCCGGCGCCCTGAGTCCCCACGACATCCTCCGCATCCGGGGCGTGGACGATGACGCCTTTGGCCGCCCGGGCGTCCGGACCTATCTGATC
>JAFYIF010000217.1 GCA_017538775.1 Oscillospiraceae bacterium
CTGGAGCTGGTCCGGGCCCGCCTGGACGCCGCCGCAGCAGCGGAAGAGGAGGCCCTGAAAACCCGCGCCCGCCCCAGCGTGGGCCTGGGTGCGGCGGCTGGGGCACTGCTGGCCGTGCTGTTAGTCTGAGACGACAATACAGATGAGGGTATTTGCATGGATGTGGATCTGATCTTCAAAATCGCGGCGGTGGGCATTCTCGTCGCCGTGCTGAACATTCTGCTCTCCCGCTCCGGGCGGGAGGAACAGGCGCTGATGGTGACCATCGCCGGGCTGATCTGCGTTCTGCTGATCGTGGTCCGGGAGATCAGCGGCCTGTTCGCGCTCATCAAGAGCCTCTTTGCCCTGTGAGACATGGAGGTACTTGTCCGCATTGCGGCGGCGGCAGCGCTGGGCGCGCTGATCACGCTGCTGCTCCGGCGGCGCAACCCGGAGCTGTCCGTGCCGCTGGGGGCGCTGATCTGCGCCTTCGCCCTTTCCGCCGCCGCCGGGCTGGTGCGCCCGGTGCTGGAGCTGCTGCGGGAGACCGTGGCCCTCTCCGGTCTGGGCACGGCCTATTTTTTGCCGGTGCTGAAATGCGTGGGCATCGGGCTGCTGTGCCGGGCCGGGGCCGACCTCTGCCGGGACGCGGGCCAGAGCGCCCTGGCCGGGGCGGTGGAGACCGGCGGCGCGGCGGCGGCGCTCTATGTGGCCCTGCCGCTGCTGCAAAGTCTGCTGGACTTGCTGCGGGGGCTGCTGTGATGCTTTTGCTGCTGCTGGCTCTGCCCTGCGCGGCCCTCTCGCCGGAGGAGGCGTTGGGTACGGACCAACTTGCGGAGGGCCTGCCCCCGGACGCAGCGGCGGCCCTGGGGGATATGAGCCCCTCCAACGTGGACCCGGAGGCGGGGCTGGCCGGGATCGGCGGGCTGCTGCTGGACCGGTTTGAGGCTTTGCTGGCGGAGGCCCTGCGCCCGGCGGCGGCGGTGCTGGCCATCGTCGTGCTGTGCAGCGCCTTTTCCCCGGCCATGCAGCCCGGGGAGCTGAACTATGTGGAGCTGGGGGGCAGTCTGGCCGTGGCCGCCCTGGGCCTGGGGGACCTGCGCTCCACCCTGGCCCTGGGGGTGCAGACCCTGGAGACCCTGGGGGACTGTACCCGGCTGCTGCTGCCCACCCTCACCGCCGCCGCGGTCAGCACCGGGGCCGTCAGCTCCGCCGGGGCGAAGTACGCGGCCTCGGCCCTGTTCTCCGACCTGCTGCTGACCGCGGCCAACGGGCTGATTTTGCCGCTGATCTGCGGCGCGGCGGCTGCGGCTGCGGCGGGGGCGGCGCTGGGCACCAAGCAGTTGCAGGGCGCGGAGAAGCTCCTGACCTGGCTGGGCAAGACGGGGAGGAAATATCTGGTGCTGGCCTTCACCTTCTATCTGGGCCTGACCGGGGTGCTGCGGGGCAGCGCTGACGCGGCGGCGGTGAAGGCGGCGCGGACCGCCCTCTCGGCGGGGCTGCCGGTGGTGGGCAAGCTGTTGGCCGACGCCTCGGAGTCCCTGGTGGCGGGGCTTGCCATGCTGCGCAGCGCCACGGGGGTCTTCGGGCTGCTGGCGGTCTGCGCGGCGGTGGCCCTGCCGCTGCTGCGGCTGGGGCTGCGCTGTCTGCTGTTCCGGGCCGCCGCCGCCCTGGGGGGCGTGGTGGCCGGGGAGCGGCTGAGTCGCCTGCTGGCCAGCCTGGGCACGGTCTACGGGATGGTCATGGGTCTGGTGGGTGCGGGCGCGGCCATCGCGCTTTTAAGCATCTTTTCGCTGATGCGGACGGTGACGGGATGACGGACTGGATACGCGATTGGGTCCTGGGCCTGACGGCGGCGGCCCTGGTCTGCGCCGCGGCCCTGGAGCTGACGCCGAAGGGGCCGGTGAAGGGCGTGACGAAGGCGGTCTGCGGCATCGTGCTGGCCCTTGCCATGCTGCGGCCCCTGCTGCGCCTGGACAGCGCGGACTGGGCTTTGCACATGGCCGAGTACCGGGCGGCGGCGGAGGCCCTGACCGGGGAGGGGCTGGCGCTGCCGGAGCGGCTGGACCGCTCGGGCATAGAGCGGGAGCTGGAAGCATATATATTGGTGAAAGCCGAAGCCCTGGGCGCTCCCCTGCGCGGGGCGCAGGTCACGCTGCGCTGGAACACGGCGGGGGTCTGGACGCCGGTGGCCGTCCGTCTGGAGGGACCGGAACACCCGGCCCTGGCGGACTGGATCGAAGCGGAGCTGGGGCTGCCCCGGTCGGCGCAGACATGGAGGGACGATGAAGGTCTGGAAGCTGGATGAGTGGAAAGGGGCGATCCGCGGCAAGGCTCCGGTGCTGCTGGTGCTGGCCCTGGGGCTGCTGCTGTTGCTGCTGCCCCGATCCGGCGCAGCGAACTCCGCCGGAACCGGGGCCGGGGACCCGCTGGAGGCCAGCGGCATCCCGCTGGAGACCGAGTGCGCCCGCCTGGGCGCGTTGCTGGAGGCCATCCGGGGCGTGGGGACGGCCCGGGTGCTGCTGAGCCGCAGCGGGGCGGTGGTGGTCTGCGACGGGGCCTCGGACGCCCGGGTGCGGCTGGACGTGACCGAAGCGGTCTCCGCCTATACCGGACTGAGCAGTGACAAAATCAAAGTCATGCAGCGAAGCTTCGCAAAAAACTGACATATGGGAGGCAGGGAAGACGTGAAGAAGAATTTGAAACGGAACCTGGTCATGGCGGCGGTGCTGTTCTTTGTCTGTGCGGCGGTGTACCTCAACTGGAGCTACAGCCGCCGCTACGGGGAGGCGGACGCGGCGCAGATCCGGGCGGAGGACGCCCACATCGCAGCCGCGGCGGAGCGCTACACCGAGACCGCAGCGGCGGAGGAGTTTGAGGCGGAGAACACCCCGGCCTACTTCGCCGCGGCGCGGCTGACCCGGCAGCAGAGCCGGGACCAGGCCCTGAGCCTGCTGGAGACGGCGGCGGCGGGGGAGGGGGCCAGCCAGGAGACCATCGACGCGGCCATGGACTCCATCGCGGCCATGGCCACCTGGGGGATGCAGGAGACCCAGATCGAGAACCTGCTGCTGGCCCGGGAGTTTTCCGACTGCGTGGTCTATCTCTCCGAGGAGGGGGTCACCGTGGCGGTGCCCGCCCCGCCGGAGGGCCTCAGCGAGGCCAGCGTGGCCCGCATCACCGACACCGTCACCACCGAGACCGGCCTGAGCGCCAGCGCCATCCGCATCATCGAGGTGCGGGAGGAATAAGCAGTCTGTCGCCGTCCC
>JAFYIF010000218.1 GCA_017538775.1 Oscillospiraceae bacterium
CGTCGGAGAGGATGTCCCCGAACATGTTGCTGGTCACCACCACGTCGAAGCGGGCGGGGTCCCGCACCAGCTGCATGGCGGCGTTGTCCACCAGCATGTCGGACAGCTCCACGTCGGGGTAGTCCGCCGCCACGCGGTGGACCGTCTCCCGCCAGAGGCGGGAGGTCTCCAGCACGTTGGCCTTGTCGATGCTGACCACGTTGCGCCGGCGCTTCCGGGCGGTCTCGAAGGCCACGCGGGCGATGCGCTCCACCTCCATGACGCTGTAGGCTTCGGTGTCATAGGCTTCCGGGCCGAACTTGCCCTCTCTCCTGCCCCGCTCGCCGAAGTAGATGCCGCCGGTCAGCTCCCGGACGATCACCAGGTCGAAGCCCCGGGCGGCGATGTCGGGCCGCAGGGTGCAGGCGTCCCGCAGGGCCTCGTAGATCTTGGCCGGGCGCAGGTTGGTGTAAAGGCCCAGGGCGTGCCGCAGCCCCAGCAGGGCCTTCTCCGGGCGGAGGGCGGCGGGCAGGCTGTCCCACTTGGGGCCGCCCACCGCGCCCAGCAGCACGCTGTCGCTGTCCAGGCAGGTCTGCACGGTCTCCTCGGGCAGGGGGACGCCCAGCTTATCGTAGGCGCAGCCTCCGGCCAGGGTCTCCGGGAAGCGGAAGCGGTGGCCGAAGCGCTGCCCGATCTTCTCCAGCACCTGCACGGCGCTGTCCACGATCTCCGGGCCGATGCCGTCGCCCTTCACCAGGGCAATTTTGTATTCCATGGCTGGGCCTCCTTTACTTCGCGTCCTGCCGCGCCTTGAGATAGGGCAGCAGGCCGCCGCTTTCGATGATCTTGCCGATGAAGGCCGGGGGCGCGGCGGCCTGGAAGGTCTCGCCGCTGGTCTCATCGGTGATGAGGCCAGTGTTCAGATCCACGCGGACCCGGTCCCCCGCCGCGATGCGCTCCGAGGCCTCCGGGCTCTCCAGGATCGGGAAGCCGATGTTGATGGCGTTGCGGTAAAAGATGCGGGCGAAGCTGGCGGCGATGACGCAGGACACGCCGCTGGCCTGGATGGCGATGGGGGCGTGTTCCCGGGAAGAGCCGCAGCCGAAGTTCCAGCCTCCCACCATGATGTCACCGGGCTGGACCCGCCGGACAAAGGAGGAGTCGATGTCCTCCATGCAGTGCTGCGCCAGCTCCTCGGGAGAGGGGGCGTTCAGGTAGCGGGCGGGGATGATCACGTCGGTGTCCACATTGTCCCCGAATTTGAATACGGTTCCGTTCAGCATGGGTTCAGTCCCTCCTTGTAGGGGCCGGCGTCCTCGACGGCCCCGTCCAGTTCCGCCGGGTCGGCCAGGCAGCCGGCCACGGCGCTGGCCGCCGCCACGGCGGGGTTGGCCAGGATCACTTCGCTGCGGACGTGGCCCATACGGCCCACAAAGTTGCGGTTCGTTGTAGCCACGGCCCGCTCCCCGGCGCTCATCACGCCCATGTGGCCGCCCAGGCAGGGGCCGCAGGTGGGGGTGGAGACCGCGCAGCCGGCCTCGATGAAGGTCTGCATCAGCCCTTCCTCCAGCGCCTGGAGCCAGACGGCCTGGGTCGCCGGGATGACGATGCAGCGGACGCCGGGGGCCACATGGCGTCCCTTCAGAATGGCAGCCGCCGCCCGCAGGTCGGAGATGCGCCCGTTGGTGCAGGAGCCGATGACCACCTGCTGGATGGGCAGGCCCTTCACCTGGTCCACGGTCTTTGTGTTGCTGGGCAGGTGGGGCAGGGAGACGGTGGGGCGCAGGGCGCTCAGGTCGATCTCCACAGTCCGGGTGTATTCCGCGTCCGCGTCGGCCTCATAGACCTTCACCGGGCGGGGGAAGCGGTCTTTGACATAGGCCAGGGTCTGCTCGTCCACCGGGAAGATGCCGTTTTTCGCCCCGGCTTCGATGGCCATGTTGGCGACGGTGAAGCGGTCGTCCATGCCAAGGGCGGCCACGCCCGGCCCGGTGAACTCCAGGGACTGATAGAGCGCCCCGTCCACCCCGATTTGGCCGATCAGGTGCAAAACCACGTCCTTGCCGCTGACGTAGGGCGGCAGCGTGCCGGTCAGCTCCACCCGAATGGCGGCGGGCACCTTGAACCAGTTCTCCCCGGCGGCCATGCCCGCGGCCATGTCGGTGCTGCCCACGCCGGTGGAAAAGGCCCCCAGCGCGCCGTAGGTGCAGGTGTGGCTGTCCGCGCCGATGACCAGGTCCCCGGGGCCCACCAGCCCCTGCTCCGGCAGCAGGGCGTGCTCGATGCCCGCCGCGCCGGTGTCATAGAGATGGGAGATGTGATAGCGCTTGGCGAAGTCCCTGGCCGTGGCGCAGAGCTCCGCGGATTTGATGTCTTTGCAGGGGGTGTAGTGGTCCAGGACGATGACGATCTTCTCCGGGTCGAAGACGCGGGTGAATCCGGCCTTGTCGAAGACGCCCACGGCCACCGGGGTGGTCACGTCGTTGCCCAGGACCAGATCCAGCTTCGCCTCGATCAGGTCCCCCGCCCGGACGGAGGGGAGCCCGGCGTGGTCGGCCAGGATCTTCTGGGTCATGGTCATTCCCATTAGGCGCTCGCTCCTTTCCTCTGCTCCGTGGCGGCGCAGAGCTTGTTGATGGCCTTGATGTAGGCGGTGATGGAGGCCTCCATGATGTCGGTGGAGAGGCCCTTGCCGGTGTAGGTCCGGCCCTCGCTCATCAGCTTGATGGTCACGTCGCCCAGGGTGTCCTTGCCCTCGGAGATGGAGTGGATGTTGTAGATGTCAAAGCTGTGGGGCGCGGGCTGGACGATCTTGTCGATGGCGTTGAAGGCCGCGTCGATGGGGCCGTCCCCCAGGCAGACATCCTCCTGCCGCACGCCGTCCCGCAGCAGGCTGACGGTGCAGGTGGCGGTGGTGAAGTTGCTGGTGTGGACGGAGAACCAGTCCAGCTGATAGCCGCCCTCGTCGGCGGTCTCCTCCGCCACGGTGCGCTGCTCGGCCAGGGCCTCCAGGTCCGCGTCGGTGACGGACTTCTTCTTGTCGCAGAGGAGCTTGAACTCCTCGAAGCAGGCCACAAGTTCCTCGGGCGAGAGGTTGTAGCCCAGGTATTTCAGCCGCTCCTCCACCGCGTGCTTGCCGGAGTGCTTGCCCAGGACGATGTTGTTCGTGTGGACGCCCACGGCCTCCGGGGTCAGGATCTCATAGGTGGCCTTGTTTGCCAGCACCCCGTGCTGGTGGATGCCCGACTCGTGGGCGAAGGCGTTGGCCCCGACGATGGGCTTGTTCAGCGGGGCCTTCTGGCCGATGACGGAGTAGACCGTCTTGCTGGTGCGGTTGATCTGGGTGGCGTCCAGGCGGGTGCTGAGCGGGAAGAGGTCGGGCCGGGTGCGCATGGCCATGACCACTTCCTCCAGCGCCGTGTTCCCGGCCCGCTCGCCCAGGCCGTTGACGGTGCACTCGATCTGCCGTGCCCCGCCCTGCACGCCGCCCAGGGCGTTGGCGACGGCCAGGCCCAGGTCGTTGTGGCAGTGGACGGAGAAGACCACGTCCTCCGCGCCGGGGACATGCTCGCGCAGGTATTCGATGCGGGCACGCATCTCCGCCGGGGTGGTGTAGCCCACGGTGTCCGGGATGTTCAGGGTCGTGGCCCCGGCGCGGATGGCGACGGCGCAGACCTTCGAGAGAAAGTCCAGGTCGCTGCGGGTGGCGTCCTCGGCGGAGAACTGGATGTTGGAGCAGTAGCGCCGGGCGTAGGCCACCATGGCTGCCGTCTGTTCCAGCACTTCCTCCGGCGTCATGCGGAGCTTGTATTCCATGTGGATGGGAGATGTGGCGATGAAGACGTGGATGCGCGGGTCGGCGGCCACTTTCACCGCCTCCCAGGCCGCGTCGATGTCCTTCGTATTGGCCCGGGCCAGGGAGGCCACGGTGCAGTCCCGGACGGCCTGGGCGATGGCGCGGACGGACTCGAAGTCCCCGGGGGAGGAGATGGCGAAGCCCGCCTCGATGATGTCCACCTTCATGCGCTCCAGGGCGCGGGCCACTTCGATCTTCTCCCGCAGGTTCATGCTGCATCCGGGGGCCTGTTCGCCGTCCCGGAGGGTGGTGTCAAAGATTTTTACCTGATCGCTCATGATTGCTCCTTTGCTCAAGTCAAAATCGCGCCCTTGTCGGCGGAGGAGACCAGCCGGGCGTAGCGGGCCAGATAGCCCGTGGTGACCTTCGGGGGCGGGCAGACCCAGGCTTTCCGGCGCTCGGCCAGCTCCTCGTCGCTGACGCGCAGGACAACGGAGCAGTTCGGGATGTCGATGGCGATGGTGTCCCCCTCCTGCACCAGGGCGATGTTGCCGCCGGCGGCGGCCTCCGGGCTGACGTGGCCGATGGCCGCGCCCCGGGTGGCCCCGGAAAAGCGCCCGTCGGTGATGAGGGCCACGCTGCCGCCCAGGCCCATGCCCACAATGGCGGAGGTGGGGTTCAGCATCTCCCGCATCCCCGGGCCGCCCCTGGGGCCCTCATAGCGGATCACCACCACGTCGCCGGGGCGGATCTGTCGGCCATAGATGGCCCGGATGGCCTGGTCCTCGCTGTCAAAGACCCGCGCCGGCCCCTCGTGGCGCATCATCTCCGGGGCCACGGCGCTTTGCTTGACCACGCAGCCGTCCGGGGCCAGGTTGCCCTTCAGCACGGCGATGCCGCCGTTGGGGGAATAGGGATTATCAATGGGCCGGATGATCTCTGTGTCCCGGTTCTCCGCCCGGGCGATGTTCTCCGCCACGGTCTTGCCGGTGACGGTCATCAGGGAGGTGTCCAGCAGGCCCTTTTTGTCCAGCTCGTGCATCACGGCCATGACGCCGCCGGCCCGGTCCAGGTCCTCCATGAAGGTGTCCCCCGCCGGGGCCAGGTGGCAGAGGTTGGGGGTGGCAGCGCTGATGGCGTTGCTCTCGTCCAGGTCGATGCTCACCCCCGCCTCATGGGCGATGGCGGGCAGGTGCAGCATGGTGTTGGTGGAGCAGCCCAGGGCCATGTCCACGGTCTCCGCGTTGCGGAAGGCCGCCGCCGTCATGATGTCCCGGGGCCGGATGTCCCGGCGGACCAGCTCCATGACCTGCATCCCGGCCAGCTTTGCCAGGCGGACCCGGGCGGAGTAGGGCGCGGGGATGGTGCCGTTGCCGGGCAGGGCCATGCCGATGGCCTCCGTCAGGCAGTTCATGGAGTTGGCGGTGTACATGCCGGAGCAGGAGCCGCAGCTGGGGCAGGCGTTGGCGGTGTAGTCCTCCACCCCGGCCTCGTCCAGGGTCCCGGCGTGGTAGGCGCCCACGGCCTCGAACATGTGGCTCAGGCAGGTGCGCCGCCCGTCGCGGAGCCGTCCGGCCAGCATGGGGCCGCCGGAGACGAAGATGGTCGGCACGTTCACCCGGGCTGCGGCCATGAGCAGGCCGGGCACGTTCTTGTCGCAGTTGGGGATCATCACCAGGCCGTCAAACTGGTGGGCGATGGCCATGGCCTCGGTGCTGTCGGCGATCAGGTCCCGCGTCACCAGGGAGTACTTCATGCCGATGTGCCCCATGGCGATGCCGTCGCAGACGGCGATGGCCGGGAACTCGATGGGCGTGCCCCCGGCGGCCCGGACCCCGGCCTTCACGGCCTCGGCCAGCTTGTCCAGGTTCATGTGGCCCGGGACGATCTCGTTGTAGGAGCTGACCACGCCGATGAGCGGGCGGCGCATCTCCTCTTCGGTCAGACCCAGGGCGTACATCAGGCTGCGGTTCGGGGCCCGTTCCACACCCTGCTTGATGTTGTCGGATAACATAGTGCAAAGTCTCCTGTTCTCCCGCTCCGGGGAGCGGGTCCGATAAAAAACGGGCGCAGTCCCGCCCGCTGCGGGAGCGGGCGGGATGCTGCGCTGAAATGATTATTTGGAGGCGCTGTCCAGATCGGCGTCGTCCTTCCAGAGCATCTGCTCGCGCAGGCGCTTGCCGACGACCTCCATCGGATGACGGGCCAGGGCCGCGCGCTTGGAGTTGAAGAAGGTGCGGCCATTCTTGTTCTCCGCGATCCAGCGCCCGGCGAAGGAGCCGTCCTGGATGTCGCTGAGCACGGCGCGCATCCGGGCCTTGGTCTCCTCGTGGGGGATGACCCGGGGACCGGAGACGTACTCGCCGTACTCGGCGGTGTCGGAGATGGAGTAGTTCATGGCCGCCACGCCGCCCTTGTTGATCAGGTCGATGATGAGCTTCATCTCGTGGATGCACTCGAAGTAGGCGTTCTCCGGCTCGTAACCGGCCTCCACCAGCACCTCGAAGCCGCAGCGCATCAGATCCACCACGCCGCCGCAGAGGACGGTCTGCTCGCCGAACAGGTCGGTCTCGGTCTCGTCGTGCATCGTGGTCTCCATGATGCCCGCCCGGGCGCCGCCGATGCCGGCGATGTAGGCCAGGGCGATGTCGCGGCACTTGCCGCTGGCGTCCTGCTCCACGGCGATCAGGCAGGGCACGCCCTTGCCCGCCACATACTGGCTGCGGACCGTGTGGCCGGGTCCCTTGGGGGCCGCCATGAACACGTCCACATTGGCGGGGGGCACGATGCGCTGATAGCGGATGTTGAAGCCGTGGGCGAAGGCAATGGCCTTGCCTTCCGTCAGATAGGGGGCGATGTCGGCCTTGTACATGTCGGCCTGGTTCTCGTCGTTGATGAGGATCATGATGACATCGGCCTTCTGGGTGGCCTCAGGCACGGTCATCACCTCGAAGCCGTCCCGCTCGGCCACGGGCCAGCTCTTGCCGTTCTTCCGCAGACCCACGATCACCTGGCAGCCGGAGTCGCGCAGGTTCAGCGCATGGGCGTGGCCCTGGGAGCCGTAGCCGATGATGGCGACGGTCTTGCCGTCCAGCGCGCTCAGGTCGCAGTCCTTCTCATAGTACATCTTAGCCATGATCCAGTTCTCCTTTATCGTTCTTAATTTTTATTATATGTGTTTATCGGTAATTCTTACCCAGATTGAACTCGTCCCGCTCCTTGGTCTCGGCGGTGATGGTCTCCAGGCCGCGCTCCATCGCCACGATGCCGGTCCGGGCCAGCTCCAGCAGCTCGAACTGCTCCAGAATGGCCTGGATCGCGGCGGTCTTGTTCTCGTCGCCGATCAGGGCGATGGTCAGAGAGCCGGTGGACACGTCGATGATGGAGGCGCGGAAGATGTTGGCGATCTGGATGACCTCCGTGCGCTTGGCCCCGGTCTCCGCCCGGACTTTCAGCAGAATCAGCTCCCGGCGGATGGAGCGCTGGGGGGACAGCAGCTTCACGGAGTGGACCGGGAAGAGCTTGCGGAGCTGGTTGCTCAGCAGCAGGGCGTGGTCCTCGTCGGCCAGCACCTCGATGGTGATGCGGGAGATGGCCGGGTCGTCGGTGGTGCCCACGGCCAGGGACTCGATGTTGTAGCCCTTGCGGGAGAACAGGCGCGTCACCTGGGACAGCACCCCCGCCTGGTTGTCGACCAGCACGGCCATGCTGGTCCGTTTGATTTCGTCCATTGCTCGCTCCTTTCGTCAATCCAGCAGGAACTGGGTGATGTGGCTGCCGCCGCTGACCATGGGCCGCACCATCTCGTCCGTGTCGATGGCGCAGTCGATGACGAAGCCGTGGCCCCAGTCCAGGGCCTCGCGGGTGGCCGCCTCGAACTCCTCCACGTTGGTGACCCGGCGGCCCCGGAGGCCGTAGGCCTCGGCCAGTTTCACGAAGTCCGGGCCCCGGTCCAGGGTGGTCTGGTAGAAGCGCTTTTCATAGATCAGGTTCTGCCACTGGCGGACCATGCCCAGGGTGCGGTTGTCCAGGATGTAGGTGATGACCGGGATGTCATAGTGTTCCTCGGTGGACAGCTCGTTGCAGTTCATGCGGAAGGAGCCGTCGCCGGTGATGTGGATCACAGTCTTGTCCGGGTTGCCCACCTTGGCTCCCAGGGCGGCCCCCAGGCCGAAGCCCATGGTGCCGAAGCCGCCGGAGGTGATGAGCTGGCCGGGATAGTCGAAGTGGAAGTGCTGGATGGCCCACATCTGGTGCTGGCCCACGTCCGTGGCAACGATGGTGTCCGGGGGGAGCAGCTTGGCGATGGAGTTGAAAATTTGCTTGGGCGTCAGCTTGTCCGGCGCGTCGTCGTACTCGGTCTCGGTCTTGAAGGAGAAGACGTAGTCCTTCCAGGGCTTGTGGTCCTGCTGCTCCAGCTTCCGGTTCAGCCGGTCCAGCACCGCCCGGGCGTCGCCGATGATGTGGTGGTCCGTGCGGACGTTCTTGTTGATCTCGGAGCGGTCGATGTCGATCTGGACGATCTTCGCCTGGGAAGCGAAGCTGTCCGGCTTCAGGGCCACACGGTCGGAGAAGCGGCAGCCCACGGCGATCAGCAGGTCGCAGCCGTCGCAGGCCATGTTGCTGGCCTGGGTGCCGTGCATCCCCACCATGCCGGTGGCCAGGGGGCTGCGCCCCACGATGCCGCCGCCGCCCATGACGGTGATCGCCACGGGCGCGTCCACGATCTCCGCGAAGCGGGTGAATTCCTCCTGGGCGCGGGAGCGGACCACGCCGCCGCCGCACAGCAGCATGGGCTTCTCTGCGGCGCGGATCATGTCCACCAGGGTGTCGATGTCCGCCTCGTTGGGCTCCGGGGCCTTGAACTCCTCCGCCGCCCGGGCCCGCATGGCCCGCAGCATCCCGTGCCGGGCGTGCTCGGACTTGGGCAGGGGCTCATAGACGGCCTTCGTGGCCGTGACGTTCTTGAGCATGTCGATCAGCACCGGGCCGGGCCGCCCGCTGCGGGCGATGGCGAAGCCTGCGCGCACCGCGTCGGCCAGCTCGTTCACGTCCTTCACCAGGTAGTTCCACTTGGTGATGGGCATGGAGATGCCGGTGATGTCCACCTCCTGGAAGGAGTCCTTGCCGATCAGGTTCTCCCCCACGTTGCAGGTGATGAAGACCACCGGGGAGGAGTCCATGTAGGCGGTGGCGATGCCGGTGGTGAGGTTGGTGGCGCCGGGGCCGCTGGTGGCGAAGCAGACGCCCACCTTGCCCGTGCTGCGGGCATAGCCGTCCGCCGCGTGGCTGGCCCCCTGCTCGTGGGCGGTCAGGATGTGGCGGATGCGGTCAGAATAGCCATAGAGCGCGTCATAGACGTTCAGGATCGTGCCGCCGGGGTAGCCGAACACCGTGTCCACGCCCTGCTCCAGCAGACATTCGATCAGAATTTGCGCGCCGGTCAGTTCCATTTGCCGGACCTCCTTTTGCGTTTTGGGCGGCAGCGCGCCGCCGGAAAAGAATAAGACCCCGCCGTCTGGCTAAAAGCCCGACCGCTGGGTCTGCACCGTTTGGGAATCCGTCTACCGGGGCTTCCCTTGTTCTCGCTTCCCGGTTCCGCTCACGCCCTGCAGCTTTGGGTATGACTTTCAGCGCTATTCAGTTTCCCGCATACAACCAGCAGGTTCAGAATAACGCCCAGCAGACCCGGAAGCAACATCACAGCGCTCATAAGCGAACCTCGTCACAAGAATGGATAGATTGTTGTCACTTTACTACGGCATCCGGGTAAAGTCAAGAAAAAATGCGTCCCTGGCCGAATTTTCGGTATGGTGCCGGACTTTTCCCGGATTTCTCCCGCCGGGATTGTGGGATATGCCCCGCGGAAAAAATGTCGGAGCCGCCGGGAGCGGCTCCGAAAAGTCGGATGTATGATGGGGGCTTCATTCCCCGTCGCCGAAAAAGCGCCGGTGGATCGCCTGGACGGCGGCGTCGGCCTCCGCCCGGCGCAGCAGGACGCTGAGCTTGATCTCGCTGGAGGCGATCATCTGGATGTTCAGCCCCGCCTCCGCCAGAGCCTCGAACATCCGCACGGCCATGCCCGGGGCGTCCATCAGCCCCGCGCCCACGATGCTCACCTTCGCCACATCCGCGTCCACCGCCAGAGCGCGGTAGCCCAGGGCGGCGGCGTTGGCGTCCAGCAGGGCCCGGGCTTTCACCGCGTCGTCCCGGCGCAGGGTGAAAGACACGTCGCTGCGCCCCTCCGTCCCGACGGACTGGAGGATCAGGTCCACGTTGATGTCCGCGCCGCTGAGCAGGGCGAAAAGCCGCAGCGCCGCGCCGGGGCGGTCCGGGAGGCCCCGGACCGTGAAGCGGGCGATGTCCGCGTCCTTCGCCACGCCGCTGATGATCATGCGTTCCATCGGTGTGAGTTCCTCCTTCACCACGGTGCCCGGCGCCCGGACAAAACTGGAGCGCACCTCCAGGTCCACGCCGTAGCGCTTTGCCAGCTCCACGCTGCGGTTGTGCAGCACCTGGTTGCCCAGGCTGGCCAGCTCCAGCATCTCGTCATAGCTGACGGCGGCCAGCTTTCTGGCCCCCGGGACGTGTCGCGGGTCGGCGGTGTAGACCCCCTCCACGTCGGTGTAGATCTGGCATTTGTCCGCGCCCAGGGCCGCCGCGATGGCCACGGCGGAGGTGTCGCTGCCGCCCCGGCCCAGGGTGGTCTGGTCCCCGGCCTCGTCGATGCCCTGGAAGCCGCAGACCAGCACGATCTTTCCGGCCTCCAGCTCCTGCAGCAGCCGCGCCCCGTCGATGCTGCGGATGCGGGCCGCCCCGTGGCGGCTGTCGGTGCGCAGACCGATCTGCCAGCCGGTGAGGCTGACTGTCGGCTGGCCCATGGCCTCCAGCGCCATAGCCATCAGCGCCACGCTGATCTGCTCGCCCACGCAGAGCAGGGCGTCCAGCTCCCGGGGGCTGGGAGCGGGGTTCAGGTCCCGGGCTTTTTCGATCAGCTCGTCCGTGGTGTCCCCCTGGGCGCTCAGCACCGCCACCACCTGGTGCCCGGCGCGGCGGGTCTCGGCGATGATGCCGGCCACCCGCTGTATTCTCGCGGCGTCAGCCACACTGCTGCCGCCGAATTTCTGCACGATGCGCATTGCCTTGTTCCTTCTCCTGTCGGGAATTCCGGGGAGCGTCCGGCTCCCCGGCTCATTCTACGCAAGCTCAGAGGCCGCCGTCACTCCAGCAGCCGGAGGCAGCGCAGGGCCTCCCGGCCCGCCAGGGCCGCGTCCAGTTCCCGGCGCGTCATCGGCGCGGTGAGGCAGGCGGTCTCCCCCTCCGCCGCGGCCACGGTCTCCGCCCCGGGCAGGGCCAGGGCCCCCCGGCAGCGCACATACCAGCGCCAGGGCAGCGCGTCCGGGTGGACGAAGCGCTCCGGCTGTTCCGGACCCCAGTCGATATACTTCCGCCCCACCCGGCGCAAAGCGTCCACCGCGTCGCCCACCACGGCGCTGGCCGTGGGCAGGCTGCCCGCGCCGGGGCCGTAGAAGAGGCACTCCCCCACCGCGTCGCCCCGGACCGCCACGGCGTTCATCACGCCGCTGACGTGGGCCAGCAGCATCTGCTGCGGCACCAGGCGTGGGGCCACGAAGGCGGTGAAGCGCCCGTCGGGCAGCAGCAGCGCGTGGGCGATGAGCTTCACCGCGCAGCCCAGAGACGCGGCCAGGCGCACGTCCGCCGCGGTCACGCCGCCGATGCCCTCGGTGGGCACGGTCTGGGGCGGGACGTTGCTGCCGAAGGCCAGATCGGCCAGGATGCAGAGCTTGCGCTGGGCGTCCACGCCGTCCACGTCGGCGCTGGGGTCGGCCTCCGCGAAGCCCAGGTCCTGGGCCTCCCGCAGAGCCTCGTCAAAGCCTTTGCCGTGTTCGATCATCTGGGTCAGGATATAGTTGGTGGTGCCGTTGACGATGCCGAAGACCTCCTGGATGTTGTTGGCCGCCAGCTCGTCCGTCAGGGGGCGCAGCAGGGGGATGCCGCCCCCGACGCTGGCCTCGAAGAGCAGGAAGACATCCCGGGCGCGGGCCAACTCCAGCAGCTCCAGGCCGTGTTCGGCGATGAGCTGCTTGTTGCTGGTGACCACGCTCTTGCCCGCCAGCAGGCTCCGGCGCACGAACTGATAGGCCGCGCCCACGCCGCCCATGCACTCGCAGACCACGGACAGCTCCGGGTCGGCCTCGATGCGGGAGAAGTCCTCCGTCACCCGGTCGGCCCAGGGCTCCCCGGAGCAGTCCCGGCGCTCCAGCACATATTTGAGTTCCACCGGCTCGCCCACCGCCCGGGCGATGGGTTCCGCGTTTTCCAGAAACAGCCGGGCGACGCCGCCTCCGACCACGCCGCAGCCCAGAATCGCTACAGATTTCACGTTGCACTCTCTCCTCTGTTCTTCTTTGATTTATCCGGCCAGCACGCTCAGGTCCACCACCGTGGGCAGCGCGCTCAGCCGTTCCCGCAGCTCGTCCAGACCGCTGCGCAGGTCCTCCGCCGTGAAGCTGATGGTCACCATGCCCACCCCGTTGGTGGGGATGGACTGGTTGATGGTCAGGATGTTGGCCCCCGCCTCGGCGAACAGGGCCAGCACGCTGCTGAGCGCGCCGGGCCGGTCCTGGGTGATCAGGCTCATGGTCACGATCCGGTCCCGGCGGATGTCCCGGAAGGGCAGGACGGCGTCCTTGTACTTGTAGTAGGCGCTGCGGCTGATCCCGGCCCGGGCCGCCGCCTCCGCCACCGTCCGCACCGTGCCCCGCGCCAGCAGCTCCTTGGCCTCGCAGACCCGGAGAAACACATCCGGCAGCACCGACGCTTCCACTAGATACAGCTTGTTTTTCGTCATGCGCCTCTCCTTCCACGGGCTCCGTGTCCGTCCCAAACGGGCAAATGTCTTTATGAGTCGGTATCATACCACACTTTGCCGCGGGATGCAAGAGGGGGAGCGGAGAAAAAACGACCGCTTGCGCCCGTTTTCTTCCGGCGGAGCGCCAACGCTGCCGTGCATATCCTCCCGCGCCGCCGGGCATCCTATGCAAAAAGCGGAAAGGACGGGACGCAAATGATCCAAATGTTGGGTGGGCAGACCCTGGCGCTGGAGCGGGGGGCCGTGGTGTGCGCCGGGGCGGCGGTGGGCGGCAAGCGGGAGGGGGAGGGACCTCTGGCCGCCTGTTTTGACGCCATCGCGGCGGACGGCTATTTCGGGCAGAAGAGCTGGGAGGCGGCGGAGACCGCCATGCTGCGTCAGTGCTTTCAGACCGTCTGCGCCAAGGCGGGGCTGGAGCCGGGGGCGCTGCGCTATCTGATCTCCGGGGACCTGCAAAACCAGTGTACCGGCTCCGGCTACGCCTCCCGGGGGACGGGGCTGCCCTACTGGGGCCTGTACAGCGCCTGCGCCACCATGGGGGAGGCCCTGGGCCTGGGGGCGCTGCTGTGTGAGCTGGGGGCGGAGCCGGTCTGCGCGATGACCTCCTCCCATTTCTGCTCTGCCGAGCGCACCTTCCGCACGCCGCTGGAGTACGGCGCCCAGCGCAGCCCCACCGCCCAGTGGACGGTGACGGCGGCGGGGGCGGTCATCCTCCGCAGCGGCGGGACCGGACCGCGCATCACCCACCTCACCACCGGGCGGGTGGTGGACGCGGGGGTCACGGACAGCGCCGACATGGGGGCGGCCATGGCCCCCGCCGCGCTGGACACGCTTCTATCCCATTTTGCTGATACCGGGCGAAAGCCCCTATATTACGACGCCATTGTGACCGGGGACCTGGGGGAGTTCGGGCGGCGCATCCTGGCGGAGCTGCTGCGGGCGGAGGGCTATGAGGCCCTCCCGGCGGTGTTCACCGACTGCGGCTGCCTGATCTACGACGCGGCGGCCCAGGACGTACACGCCGGAGGCAGCGGGGCCGGATGCAGCGCCGGGGTCTTCGCCGGGCACATCCTGGGCCAGCTCCGGGCCGGGCGCTGGCGGCGGGTCCTCTTCGCCCCCACCGGGGC
>JAFYIF010000219.1 GCA_017538775.1 Oscillospiraceae bacterium
CCAAAGCAAGCGGCGCTGTGGTGTTTGTGTGCCGACCGACGGCGAAACCGCAAACGGCTACGGATTCGCCGGAGGTGGGCGGTTGTCGCGGGCGTTGCTGCCGGGCCCGGCCATGAGCTGGACGCCGGCCCCTACCGGAGGAATTGCGAATTCGCCGAAAGTGGACAGATAGCACGGCGTGCTGCTGCGCGGAACGTCAGAAGACGGCATTCCCTCCAGGGACGGATGCAAATGCAACGGAATAGAAAAAAGCGTCCCCAAAACCGCGCACGGCGGCTACGGGAACGCTTTTTTATCTGAATTCACTCAAGCTGCGTCTCGTTCAGCTTGACCACCAGCGCCCCGCCGATCACCTTCACGCTGCCCGCACGGGGATAGACCGGCATCTGCTGGACCGCTTTCTGCGCGGCAAAGGATCGGGCCAGCTCCGTGTGACCGGTGTGGACCGGATCGGCGAAGCCCAGGTAGTGGCGGAGGAAGAGGTCGTAGCTGGGGGAGGTGCGCAGGTCGCCCATGTCGTCCATGCCCATCATCTGGCTCACGTCCATCTCCGGACTGGGGTCGAGGGCGGCCTCCCGCCGGTCGCTGCCCACCAGCACCACGTCCATACCCGGCTCGTAGTCCGGGCAGGACTCGATGCTGGAGATCAGGCGCTCCGACCAGGCCGTGCATTGCCGGAGGCTCATGTCCAGCTTGAGATAGAAGCTGTTGGCGGTCACCGCGTAGGCGTAGACGGCGAAGCTCAGGCACAGGAGGACCAGGGCGCGGAGGGCGCTCCCGGCCAGACGGGGGCGTTCCGTGAGCTGCTCTGACAGAGAGATGGGAGCCAGCAGGACAAGGACCAGGCCGTACAGCATGTGGGTGTGGATCTGGCCGTTGGGGACCATCACATAGATCAGGCCGCCCGCCAGGGGGTAGAGGGCCGCCAGGACCAGGGCCAGCACCGCCCTGCCCGGGCCGGGACGCCGCCGTCCCAGCAGCCAGAGGAAGCCGAGCGCGCTGAGCGCTGCGGTGAGCAGGAACAGGTATTTCTGAAAGCGGAAGTGGTAGTGGTACACGTCCTCCACGAAGAACGCGGCGTAGCTCCGGTAGGCCGCCCGGATCAGTTCCGGGAGCCGGTCCAGGGGCAGCTTGCCCATTTCGTTGATGCCCTCATAGTCCGTCAGCCCGGTCTGGAGCGTGGACAGCCGGACCACCAGCAGATAGAGCGCCAGCCCCAGGGCCAGGGTCCCGGCGCAGCGCAGGGCCTTGCGCAGCAGCGGGCGCAGATCCCCGCCGTCCAGGGCCTCCAGCAGCAGCGCGCCCACCAGCAGCGCCGCCGCCACAGGGAGATAGCTCTGATAGACGCCCAGGGACAGGCAAAAAAGCGCCGCCCCCAGGGCGCTGCCCCACCAGCCCCGGCGGACGGTGGCCCAGGCCCCCAACTCCGCCAGCAGCAGGCCGAGGAAATAGGCGTCCGAGGTGAAGAGATAGCCCAGGGTGGCCGTGACGCTGGGGAAGCTCACCAGCGCAGCCCCGGCCAGCAGACAGCCCAGCGGGCGGCGGATGCGCAGCAGACTGACCACCACGCAGGCCCCCAGGGACAAAAACAGGACCCCCAGCAGCCCGATGAGCCAGGGGACGCTGAAACTGCCGTCCATCCGCAGCACCGTGGGCAGCAGCCAGCGCCC
>JAFYIF010000220.1 GCA_017538775.1 Oscillospiraceae bacterium
CACGGTCAGCTCCGGCTGATGCACGTCCACCTTCGTGTCCGGGAAGGCCTCGGCCAGAAGCCCGCCCACATACTGACTGAGCTGGATGCTGGTCATCGGAAAGCGCTTGTCGCTGCGCCGGGACTCCACCTTGAAGCTTTTTGCAGCGCGCATGGCCGGGGCCAGGTATTCGATGGCCTTTTGGGCGATGGCGTCCGCGTCCTTCTCACAGGCGGCGGCCCGGGTCAGGCTGACCACGCCGAAGACTTTTTTCAAAGCTTCAAAGGCCCCGTCCATGTCGGCGTCCGCGCTTTGCGGCTCCACATAGACCGTGGACTGGAGCGTGTAGACCCGGAAGGGGCCGAAGGGCCGCAGCCGCCGCTGGACGTTGGCCGTCAGCTTCTGTTCAAAGGCGCGCTTGTTCAGGCCCTTCAGGACGATCTCGCCCTGCTTGAGCAATATCATATCATACATACGGCTCCCTCCCCCTCAGTCGGCAAAGAGCAGGCCCTCGAACACGTCCCAGACGGGCTGGTAGCCCTCCGGCGTTTCCACCTCGAAGGGGTTTTCCGGGTTCAGGGTGAACCAGTGCAGCCAGTCCCCGGAGGCGGCGCTGCCGCAGAACCAGCTCTCGTCGTCGGTGAGGAAGAGGTCCATCTCCGAGCCGACGCCGACGGTGTAGCTGTCCTCGCTCATGCCGTCGTGGGCCGTCACCGGGCGCAGCACCCGGACGTGGGTGGGGTGCAGGGCCTGGAAGCCCTCCGGGGGCACGATGACCCCGAATTCCCCGTCCGCCAGGATGAAGTCCGCCTCGGCGTACCAGGTCTGGACCACGCGCAGACGGTGGACGCTGTGGACGACCCCGGCGCCCTCCAGGCGGATGTCGCCCAGGCCGTAGTCGGTCTCGATCAGGCCCTCCACCCCGCCGATGGAGCGGAGCTGCCCGTCTTCATAGCGGTAAAAATGGGTGAACAGGTCGTCGCTGGGCCCCCAGTCCTGGATCGCCAGCTCCAGCAGCCCGTCGTCCGCGTCGATGTCCGTGACGGCCCACCAGCCCTCGTCCGGGGCGCTGATGTCGATGTTCCCGGCGTAGAGCTGCTCGCTCAGGTCCTCCTCGTTGACCGTGACCTTGACCCACAGGGGATAGTCCTCCTCCGGGTCGGGCTCCAGCCAGACGCGGACGCGCTCGGCCCGGCCGTCGCCGTCCAGGTCGAAGTTCCCCGCCTCGCCCAGCGGCATCAGGGTGTAGCTGCGCTCCGGCGCGGGGGTGGGTTCCGGGCTGGGCTCCGGCTCGGGCGTGGGCGTGGGCTCTGCGCCGGGCGTCGGCATCGGCGTCGGCGCGGCGGGGGTCGGCCCGGCGGAGCAGGCGCACAGACTCAGCGCCAGCCCCAGGGCCAGCAGAACTGCGCAAATGGTTTTCATGGTGTTCCTCCGTTCTGTCTCTCTCTGACAGGGGCCAAGTGGCCCCTGATTGTTTTTTATCGGTTACCGATCTCCCGGCTGCGGTACTGGATCGCCTCCGCCAGGTGCTGCGGCAGGATGTCGGCGCTGCCGTCCAGGTCGGCCACGGTCCGGGCCACCCGGAGGATGCGGTCATAGCTCCGGGCGGTGAGGCCCATGCGCTCGAAAGCCGCGCGCATCAGCGCCTCGCAGTCCGGACTGAGGGCGCAGAAGTCCCGCAGCTCCCGGGGGCCCATGACCGCGTTGCAGGCGGCCCGCCCCCGCAGCCGGCGGCGCTGCAGCGCCCGGGCTGCGTCCGCCCGGGCCTTGATCGCGGCGGAGGGCTCCCCGTCCGGGCGGCCTTTCAGCTGATCGAAGTCCAGGGCGGGCACCTCGATGATGATGTCGATCCGGTCCAGCAGCGGGCCGGAGATGCGGCTCAGGTACTGGCGCACGCTCCGCTCCGAGCAGGTGCAGCGCCCGGAGGGGTGGCCGTACCAGCCGCATTTGCAGGGGTTCATCGCGCAGACCAGCATGAAGCGGCTGGGGAAGGTGAAGCTCCCGCTGGCCCGGGAGACGGTGACGCGCCCGTCCTCCAGGGGCTGGCGCAGCACCTCCAGGGTCTCCCGGGAGAACTCCGGCAGCTCGTCCAGAAAGAGGACGCCGTGGTGGGCCAGGCTGATCTCCCCCGGGCGCGGGACGCTCCCGCCCCCGGCCAGGGCCACCGGGGAGACCGTGTGGTGCGGGCTGCGGAAGGGGCGGCTGGTCACCACCGGGCAGTCCGGCCCGGTGTGTCCGGCGACGGAGTGGATCTCCGTGGCCTCCAGCATCTCCTCCCGGCTCATGTCCGGCAGGATGCCGGGCAGCCGCTTGGCCAGCATACTTTTCCCGGCCCCGGGAGGGCCTACCAGCAAAATGTTATGTCCTCCGGCGGCGGCCACCTCCAGGGCGCGCTTCACGCTCTCCTGGGCCTTCACGTCGGCGAAGTCCGGCACGGCGGTCCGGAAGCGCTCCAGCGCCGGGGCCTCGGCCCGGGGAAGCTCGCTCTCGCCCCGCAGACATTCCACCAGCTCCCGCACATGGGCCACCGGACAGACCTCCAGCCCTTCGGCAAAGGCGGCTTCGGCGGCGTTTTCGGCGGGGACGTAGAGCCGCCGCAGCCCCCGCCGGGCGGCGGCCAGGGCCATGGGCAGAGCTCCGCGCACCGGCCGCAGCTCTCCGGTCAGGCCCAGCTCGCCCAGGAAGGCCGCGTCCCGGGGCAGGGGCCGCAGCACTCCGCAGCAGACCAGAATGCCCAGCAGGATGGGCAGGTCGTAGAGGGTGCCGTTCTTTTTCGTGTCCGCCGGGGCCAGGTTGACGGTCAGGCGCGTGGCGGGGAAGCTGAGGCCCACGCAGCGGACGGCGGCCCGCACCCGCTCCCGGGCCTCCTTCACCGCGGCGTCCGGCAGCCCCACCACGTCAAAGTGGGGCAGCCCGTTGCTGAGGGAACACTCCACCCGCACTTCATAGCCCCCGATGCCCTGCAGGCCCAGGGAACGGACCGTCGTCACCATATCGCGCGCTCTCCCCTTTCAGCGGCTCCACAGCAGCGCGTCCGCGGCCGTGGGGGCGTAAGATTCGTCCAGCCGGAAAAGCCGCACGGCGGCGGTCCGGTCCGTGCCGGGCAGCGTGTAAGTCTGAACCTCGGTGCCGCTGAGCGTTCGCAGGGCCAGCAGCTGCCCGTCGGCGGTATAGGCGCACAGCAGGAAGTGCCCGTCGGTGAAGCGGTCCGCCAGCGTGACCTCGATGGCCTCCGGCCCGGCCTGGACATCGGCCACAGCCAGCGGATGGACCTGCACCCCGGTCACGAGCTGCGCAGATTGCAGCTGGGCGTACAGTTCCGTGTCCGGTCGGCACCAGAGGTCGAAGCTGTCGGCATAGAACGTATAGGTCATGGCCCGGACCACCGGGGAATAGACGTAGAGCTGGTTCAGATACAGCGCCCCGGCGAAGGAGGTGCAGTAGAGCAGCGTCACGGAGTCCGGCGGCGTGTAAACGGTCTCCGGCGCGGACAGCGGATAGTTGAGCAGCGTCGTCTGCGCCCGGTTGAACAGCACCCCGTCCAGGCTGCAATAGCTCCCGTTCCCCTCCGCCACCTGGAAAGCGCTGACGCCGTAGCAGTAGGAGAAGGCGTAGGTCCCCAGGTTCGTCACGGAGGCGGGGATCATGACCGTCCCCTGCAGCCCGCTGGCGTAAAAGGCCTCGTTGCCGATGCGTTTCAGCCCTTCGGGCAGGGCGATCTCCGGCAGGGTGCAGCGGGAAAAGGCTTTGTCTCCGATCTCCTCCAGCCCCTCCGGCAGCGTGACGGCGGAGAGATATGCCCCGGCGAACAGCTCCGCCCCCAGCGCCACCACCGGGAAGCCCGCGACGCTGTCCGGCACCGTGACCGCCGGGCGGCTGTACCAGGAGGAACTGCCCAGCCAGTCCGTAAGCGTGGCCTTGCCGTCCCGGACCTCCGCCGTGAAGTCCCCTTCGGTGTAGGTCCCGTCAAAGTTTTCCACGATCTCCAGATCGAAAGAGGCGCTCAGGCCCGCGCAGACCACGTCCACCCGCAGCGTGCCCAGCCCGGACGTGTCCGCCCCCGGGCACAGCTCGTCGCTGAGGGGCAGCCAGCAGTCCCCGTGCTCGGCGCAGTGCAGACAGATCGCCGCGCCCAGCTCCGCCAGGGGCTTGCCCCGGCCCAACCGGAAGCCCTCCGGGCCGGGCAGAATGGAGATGGCGTCATAGGCGCAGGTAAAGCCGGTGAGGAAGAGCTGCTCCCAGCCGTCGCCCTGCCAGGCCATGCCGCCGTGGACCAGTTCGCCGGTCAGGATGTTGGCCCGGTGTCCGGGGCTGTTCATCCAGTCCGTCATCACCTCGGCGGGGGAGGTCTGGAGACAGGCGATGTTCTCCGCCACCATGTAGTACTCCAGCCCGAACTCCGCCAGCACGGTGTAATACTTGCTGCCGTCCGGCCGGTCGTGGCTGAACTGGCCGTAGGTGTGGAAACGGAAATCCACCTCAGACGCCCGCCGGTTCGCCGCCTGTTGCAGGGTCGGAAAGACGCTGAGGGGGTTCAATCCCTCGGCGATGCGCGCGGCGTTGGTCAGGCGCAGCACCTCCCAGTCCGCCGACCCGCAGTCCGCCAGCCCCGCCGGGGGCTGGGCCTCCGCAGCATGAACAGACAGGGCGGGGAACAGGGTAGACGCCAGAAGCAGCAGTGCCATAAGCAGGGAAACGCGTGTGGTACGCATGAAGATCCCTCCGTTTCCCGCCCGGTGGGGCGGTAGATGATACCTTATCATAACAAATTGCCCTCGCTTTCGCAAGGGCAATCCATAAAGAATGCGGTATCCATTGCGGTGAGACGGACGCATAAGAAAAACCGCCA
>JAFYIF010000221.1 GCA_017538775.1 Oscillospiraceae bacterium
AGTCAGCTGATTCCCGCCGCAGCTCAGCTCAATCAGCTTCGGATTTGCGCTGAGATCCAGTAACGACAATTGATTAGAACCGCAAGAGAGTGTTTTCAGTTCCGGCAGCATGCTGACATCCAAAGACTGCAGCTCATTTCCTGAACAATGCAGTTCGAGCAGCCATGGGATCTCCGATAGATCAAGCTCCGTCATGCCGCAGGAAGAACAGAGTAACGTGTTCAAATTCCTGAAATAGCGAATCCCGGCAAAGCTGCCAATCTGCCACCCGCTGCAATCCATCATCCTCGTCAGCCGGATCTCCATGGCGGAAAGGATGCCGTCGCCATTTCGATCCTTCTTCCGATCCAGATAGGCCCGGAATTCTGCGTCAGGGAAATTGACCTCATCCAGCGCCACCACCGGGTTTTCATCAAGCGCTTCGGAAGGCTGCCCGCAGATGGGGCGATAACCATCCCATTCAAGGGACGGATTGTGCTGACTGTTCATCTGCTCTTCATCCAGATTAAAATACGAATACCGAACCCCGGGATCCAGGTCGTCCCAAGTGACATCCACACCATACCAGATGCCGTCCACCAGAGATTCACACCACTCATGCGCCATCCCTCTTTCAGATGTGCCGGTCACACAGACGGTGGGAATGCCTGAAGCGTTGGCAAGCATTTGAAACGCCGTCGCATATCCAGCGCAAACGGTCCTCCCGGTCACCATTACGCTGTATGCGCTTTGCCCGATGACCATATAATCCAAATCGTAGACTACATTTTCGGCAATCAGATCGTGGGCCCGTCTTTCCTTCTCCAGCACGGTCGGTTCCTTATTGATATCCTCCAACCAGATTTCCGCCTGGGCAAAGAATGCTTTTGTGGCTGCGGCCCGCGCTTCCCCGGCCCAAAACTGCTGCATTATACTAATGTCATAATAAACATTGTTTCCAACTCCCACGCTATTACCCAAATAATAAAACTGCGGTTCGGATACGCGAAAGAAGTCTATTACATGAAACGCTTCACTAGAGGTCAAGCTGTCTTCATAAACACTCGGGATATCACTATAATAGGTTTCCGTCCCGGTCATCACAGCAAGACAGGTTTCATAGAGCCGGTCATAGAACGCCTGCTCCTCCGCAGTCATCAGCGAATAGTAATAGGTGCAGCCGTATTTGGCATAGGGATCTGTTCGCTCCGTGCGCTTTGTCACAGCGGCGCTTCGTATACTCATAGGCGCTGATTTCAGCACGCTTTGTGTTTCCGAATCAAATATCTGATAGGTAGGTGCAAGAAAGCCGCCCCGGGACTCAATTTCATCGTCCGCTGGTGCCTTTCCCTCCGCAGCCAGCACTGGCATCGCGGCAAACATAAGACTCACTGCAAGAAGCAGGACAAGAGCTTTTTTCTTCATCGTTTTCCTCCACGTTGATTCTTCTGGCTTTCCGCACTTGTAAAGAGGTCAGCAATAGTTTTACTACAATTTCTCAGAAATAGCAATAAGTGAGAATCAGGCGTGACAAGCTTTTTGAAATTCCCATTCTCTTCCTCTCAAGCCCCAGACTTGATATCTCCCACTGGAGCGGTAAATAAACAGCATAGCATTCGACAAGGCGCTCCAAAAAAACACAAAAGGCTTCTTTTCATTTTGCTCATTCGGAAAGCGAACCGCAAACCCAAGCACGTTGATTTCGATATCCGGCATTGTCTTTCCCATTACAACGTCAAAGGGCAAACGATCAACGATGGAATCAAATGCCGGTTTAAACGTTTCGCATCCAAGGACATGAGGTATGAAGCACGTCACAGTTTTTAAGCAAAACAGGACATACCAAATGGTGTATCTTAGTACAGCTTCGCGCCGACGGGAATGTGGGGATCGACCATCAGGAGATGGAGCTTTTCTTCCTCTCCTTCCTTATGGACGGCGCTGAGGAGCATTCCGCAACTCTCGACGCCCATCATGGCTCTCGGAGGCAGATTCGTGATGGCGATACAGGTCTTGCCGATGAGCTCTTCCGGCTCATACCAGGCGTGGATACCGCTGAGGATGGTCCGGGGAGTTCCGCTGCCGTCATCCAGGGTGAATTGCAGAAGCTTCTTAGATTTCTTCACCGCCTGGCAGTCCAGCACCTTCACGGCCCGGAAATCGGACTTGGAGAAGGTGTCAAAGTCCACCTGATCCTGGAACAGCGGCTCGATGACCACGTTGGAGAAGTCGAGCTTCTCCTCGATGACCGGCTCCGCAGGCGCTTCCGTCGCAGCCTCGACCGGGTCTTCGGCGGCCTTCTCCTCCTTTTTCGGCATGTCCAACGGCTTCATCGTCGGGAACAAGATCACGTCCCGAATCGAATCGCAGCCGGTCAGCAGCATGACGCAGCGGTCGATGCCGAAGCCGATGCCGCCGGTGGGGGGCAGGCCGTATTCCAGGGCGTTGATGAAGTCCGTGTCCATCATGCTGGCCTCCTCGTCGCCCTTGGCGCGGAGCTCCGCCTGCTTGAGGAAGCGCTCCCGCTGGTCGATGGGGTCGTTCAGCTCGGAGAAGGCGTTGCAAATCTCGCTGCGGCAGACGAAGCACTCGAAGCGCTCGGTCAGGCGCGGGTCTGTGGGGCTGCGCTTGGCCAGGGGGGACACGTCCACCGGATGCATGGTGATGAAGGTGGGCTGGATCATGTGCTCCTCCACCTTCTGGTCGAAGCACTCGAAGAGCGCGTGGCCCCAGGTGGGCTCCACGCCGTCCATGTCCACCCCGGCGGCCCGGGCGGCGGCCACGGCTTCGGCGTCGCCGTCGATGGCCATGAAGTCTACGCCCAGATACTCCTGCACCGCCTCGGCCATGGTCATGCAGCGCCAGGGCGGGGTCAGGTCGATCTCCTGTCCCATCCAGGTGACATGATAGGTCCCCAAAATCTCTTTGGCCGCGCCGGAGACCAGTTCCTCGGTCATGCGGCGCATGTCGTTGAAGTCGGCGTAGGCCATGTACCACTCGATGGAGGTGTATTCCGGGTTGTGCTTGGTGTCCATGCCCTCGTTGCGGAAGCAGCGGCCAATTTCATAGACCCGCTCCATGCCGCCCACCACCAGGCGCTTCAGGTGCAGCTCCGTGGCGATGCGGAGATACATGTCCAGGTCCAGGGTGTTGTGGTGGGTGATGAAAGGCCGGGCCGCCGCGCCGCCGGAGATGGTGTTCAGGATGGGGGTCTCCACCTCCAGGAAGCCCTGGGCGTCCAGATAGCGGCGGACGTAGCTGATGAAGCGGCTGCGCACCTCGAAGACCCGGCGGGACTCCTCGCTCATGATCAGGTCCACATAGCGCTGGCGGTATTTCAGCTCCGTGTTGGTCATGCCGTGGAACTTCTCCGGCAGGGGGCGCAGGGATTTGCTCAGCAGCGTGGCCCGGCTGGCCCGGACCGTGATCTCCCCGGTCTTGGTCTTGAAGACCGTGCCGGACACGCCGATGATGTCGCCGATGTCGTACTTGCGGAAGTCGGCGAACTCCTGGGGGTCCAGCTCGTCGGCCCGGAGGTAGATCTGGATCTGGCCCCGGTCGTCCTTGATGTGGCAAAAGATGGCCTTGCCCATGCCGCGCTTGGACATGATGCGCCCGGCCACCTGCACGGCCTTGTCTTCAAAGCCGGCGTAGTCCGCCAAAATCTCCGCGGACCAGGCGCTGCGCACAAAGCGGGTGATGCGGAAGGGGTCGCGCCCGGCCTCCTGCAAGGCGCGGAGCTTGTCGCGCCGCACCTGGAGGATCTCGGAAAGCTCCTGCTCCGTCTGCTCCGGGGGGGTTCTCGTCAAGTCTGCCATGGACTCTCCCTCTCTTTCAGTTCTCGATCTCAAGGATCTCATAGCGGTACTGTCCGGCGGGGGCCTCCACGATGACGGTCTCGCCCACGCCGTGGCCCATCAGGCAGCGCCCGAAGGGGCTGTCGCTGGAGATCAGGCCCTCCATCGGGTTGGCCTCCTGGGAGCCCACCACGGAATACTGCATGACCGCTCCGTTGGCGTCACGGACCTTCACCAGGCTGCCGTGGCCCACCCGGCCCGCCATGGCGGTCATCTCCACGATCTCCGCGTTTTCGATCAGGTTTTGCAGCTCCGCGATCTTGGAATAGAGCTTGCCCTGCTCGGTCTTGGCCTCGTCATACTCGCTGTTTTCGCTCAGGTCGCCGAAGGAGCGGGCCTCGCGGATCTGCTCCGCGACCTCCTTCTCCCGGACGGTCTGGAGATACTCCAGCTCCTGTTTCAGCTCCGCCAGGCGCTCCTGGCTCATTTTGTATCGGTTTTCCGTACCCATAGCTCCATCCCTTCTGCCGCGCAAAAGCGTCCGCCGCTGCGCGGCGCATCGTTTCCTTCCGGTCCTGCAAGCATGACAGGAAAAGTCTGAAACTATATTATAAGGTAAGGGCGGGGCCGTGTCAAGGGAGAAAAAACGCTTTTCCCGGAGCGGGACGGGGGCAGCGGAGCTGTCCCCATCCCCCCCCGCAGGGTCATTCAGCGGAACAGGACCTCAGATCGGAAGAGCACACGTCTGAACTCCAGTCACACACAGAAATCTC
>JAFYIF010000222.1 GCA_017538775.1 Oscillospiraceae bacterium
AATCCGCGTACAGCGTGCTGAGGCAAAGTATCAAAAAGTAGCGGAAGAGTATGAAAACGCGCTGGACGCAATCCGCGTACAGCGTGCTGAGGCAAAGCCATTTGGGCGCGCCTGGATACCGGCGCTCAGGGGACGCAATCCGCGTACAGCGTGCTGAGGCAAAGTGGTCATGCTGGGGACGGCAGGAGCGCTGGATACCGACGCAATCCGCGTACAGCGTGCTGAGGCAAAGCTTCAACGCTTCCGTCAGCGCAGACGCCTCAGCACCAGACGCAATCCGCGTACAGCGTGCTGAGGCAAAGTCCGCTCGCACTGCTCCAGGCTCAGCGCCTGGTTGGACGCAATCCGCGTACAGCGTGCTGAGGCAAAGCAACCACCGTAAGCCGGGACGTTTTCAGAAGTGAACGCAATCCGTGTACAGCGTACTAAGGGGTAACGCTCATCATATTTCGCCATACAAAAACAGCGGCAGAGGATGAAGTGGTCCTCTGCCGCTTGTCGGATGTTTCATTCAAATGTTGTCCCGGTTCTTGCAGTAGATCTTCCAAAGCCCCCGCATGACCAGGTCCTCGTCCAGCCGGACGCGTGCGTGGCGGCAGAGCGGGGTCACGTCCGCCGCGCCGTCGCCGGTGATGGCCACCTGGACCGGCGCGCCCAGTTCCGCTTCGATGCGGGCAAAGAGCCCGTCCAGCATGGCGGCGGTGCCGTGGAGGATGCCGCTGCGCATACTGTCCCGGGTGTTGCGGCCAATGACGCGCTTGGGGGGTTCCAGGCTGATGTCGTGGAGCTGGCTGGCCTCCTCCGCCAGGGAGCTGCTGGAAAGGGCCATGCCGGGGCAGATCAGCCCGCCCACATAGCAGCCGCTGCGGTCCACCACGCCGATGGCCGTGGCCGTGCCCATGTCCACCACCACGCAGGGGAGGGGATAGCGGTCCAGAGCCGCCACCGCCGCCGCCACCAGGTCTCCGCCCAGCTCCGTCGGGTCGTCCATGCGGATGTTCAGCCCGGTGCGGACGCCGGGGCCCACCACCAGCGGGACCTGTCCGCTGAGCTGTTCCACCGCCCGGCACAACACCGGCGTCAGCCTGGGCACCACCGAGGCGGCAATGGCCCCCTGAATGTCCCGCAGCTCCAGCCCGGCGTGGCGCGTCAGGAGGTCCATCAGCGCGGCATACTCGTCCGCCGTGCGCTCCGGCACCGAGGACAGCACGAATTTGTGCAGCCGCCGCCCGCGCTCCACACAGCAGAACACGACGGCCCCGTTGCCGATGTCCATGGTCAGGATCATGTCCAGCCCCCGCTTTCCCGGAAAATTTTCCGCTTCCATTGTATCAAATTGCGAAATCATTGTCAAAGGGCGCAGCAAAAAAATTTGCCGTTCCCCCTTGACAAAGCCCGACGGCTGTGCTTTAATACACGCAAACCACAAACCGATGAGGCGGAAGTAAAACCGCGTGCGCATCCACAGAGAGTCCCCGGGGCTGAGAGGGGGGCGAAAAGCGGCGCGGCACAATGGACCGCTGAGGGCGGCGGGAAAGGCCGGGGCGCTCCCCGGCT
>JAFYIF010000223.1 GCA_017538775.1 Oscillospiraceae bacterium
CCCCCCGGCGAATCCGCACCTCCCCAAAACGGGGAAACACGGATCCGCCGGGGGTATTGCGCTACACGGAAAACCGAAAACCTGCTTCATCCCATCCCCAGCACATAGGGCGTGGTCTGATAGACATAATAGTTCAGCCAATTTTGATAGATCAAATTCGCATGGCTCCGCCAGGTAACTCTCGGCTCCTGTCTGTCGTCGTCGTCCGGGAAATAGTTCTCCGGCACATGGATGGGCAGCCCGGCCAGCTTGTCCCGCAGGTACTCCCGTTTCAGGGTCTCGGGGTCGTACTCGCTGTGGCCGGTGATGAAGACCTGCCGCCCGCCCTCGGTGGAGATGGCGTAGATGCCCGCCACGGGGGAGGAGGCCAGGATCTTCAACTCTGCGCGGGCCTCCACGTCCTCCCGCCGGATGCCGGTGTGCCGGGAGTGGGGCACCATGAACTCCTCGTCAAAGCCCCGCATCAGCATGTTGCTGCGCCGCTCCACCCGGTGGGCGAAGACGCCGAAGAGCTTCTCCGGGAGCTGCTGCTTCTGGATGCCATAGTGATGGTACAGCGCCGCCTGGGCCCCCCAGCAGATGTGGAAGGTGCTGGTGACATGGCTGAGGCTCCAGTCCATGATCTCGCACAGCTCCGGCCAGTACTCCACCTCTTCAAAGGGCATCTGCTCCACCGGCGCGCCGGTGATGATGAGGCCGTCGAAAAAGCGCTCCCGCACCTGGTCGAAGGTCTTGTAGAACTCGAAGAGATGCTCCGCGGAGATGTTCTTCGCCTCGTGGCTGCGGGTGTGGATGAACTCCAGCCGCACCTGCAAGGGCGTGTTGCCCAGCAGCCGGGCCAACTGGGTCTCCGTCTCGATCTTGGTGGGCATCAGATTCAGCACCAAAATCTCCAGCGGCCGGATGTCCTGAGTCCGGGCGCGGGTCTCCGGCATGGTAAAGATGTTCTCCTCCGCCAGCGTCTTGGCGGCGGGCAGATTGTTGGGGATGCAGATGGGCATAGTCGGGAACTCCTTCCCTCGGTAATTTTACTCCAGCGCCTGTGCCACGTCGGCGATCAAATCGGCGCTGTCCTCCAGGCCGCAGCTCATGCGCACCAGGTCGGGGCCGATTCCGGCGGCGGCCAGCTCCGCGTCGTTCATCTGGCGGTGGGTGGCGCTGGCGGGGTGGAGGCAGCAGGAGCGGGCGTCGGCCACATGGGTCTCAATGGCGAAGACGCGCAGCTTCGCCATGAAGCGCTCCGCGGCCTTTCTGCCGCCCCGGACGCCGAAGCTGACCACGCCGCAGGAGCCGTTGGGCAGATACTTCTGCGCCAGCTCGTAATATTTGTCCCCGGGCAGACCGGGATAGGTGACCCAGGCCACCTTGGGGTGGGCGCTCAAAAACTCGGCCAGGGTCTGACCGTTGGCGCAGTGGCGCGGCATCCGGACGTGGAGGCTCTCCAGCCCCAGGTTCAGGTAAAAGGCGTTCTGGGGACTCTGGATGGAGCCGAAGTCCCGCATCAGCTGGGCCGTGGCCTTGGTGATGAAGGCCCCCTCCAGGCCGAAGCGCTCGGTATAGGTGATGCCGTGATAGCTCTCGTCCGGGGTGCAGAGGCCGGGGAACTTGTCCGCGTGGGCGGTCCAGTCAAATTTGCCGCTGTCGATGATGGCCCCGCCGACGCTGACGCCGTGGCCGTCGATGTACTTGGTGGTGGAGTGGGTGACGATGTCGCAGCCCCACTCGATGGGGCGGCAGTTCACCGGCGTGGCGAAGGTGTTGTCGATGATGAGCGGCACGCCGTGGCGGTGGGCGGCCCGGGCGAAGCGCTCGATGTCCAGCACCGTCAGGGCGGGGTTGGCGATGGTCTCCCCGAACACGGCCTTGGTGTTGGGGCGGAAGGCGGCCTCCAGCTCCTCCTCGGAGCAATCCGGCGTGACGAAGGTGAATTCGATGCCCATGCGCTTCATCGTGACGGCGAAGAGGTTGTAGGTCCCGCCGTAGATGGTGGAGGCGGATACCACATGGTCCCCGCAGGAGGCCAGGTTGAAGATGGAGTAGAAGTTGGCCGCCTGGCCGGAGGAAGTCAGCATCCCCGCCGTGCCCCCCTCCAGGGCCGCCAGCTTGCCCGCCACCAGGTCGTTGGTGGGGTTCTGGAGCCGGGTGTAAAAGTAGCCGCTGGCCTCCAGGTCGAAGAGCTTGCCCATGTCCTCGCTGGTGGCGTATTTGAAGGTGGTGCTTTGATAGATGGGGATCTGGCGGGGCTCGCCGTTGCCGGGGGTGTAGCCCGCCTGTACGCACTGGGTGCCGATGCCCTGAGAAGCCATAATTTCGCGCTCCTTTGCTCGTTCCGTGCAGCCGCTCAGCCGCCGGAGGTTCAGAATAAAAAACAGTTTAAGAGAAGCGTCCCGGCTTGTCAAGGGCGGCGGCGGCTTTTGTGGAATCTCATAAAAGTCGGCGGGAATCCCCCGGATGGGCCGAACAAATTGCCGAAAAAACCGGGGGATCGGGGCGGCCCCGTTGACAGTCCGGCGAATGCGTGTTAAATTTTGTGCTGTATCGTTATTATTCTGCAAAGAAGGAGAGACCCACATGAAAAAGTTCCACAAGACCCTGGCCCTGGCGCTGAGCCTGGCGCTCTGCGCCCTGCTGCTGGCCGCCTGCGGCGAGACCCCCGCCCCCCAGGGCGGCGCGCAGGACAGCACCCCCGCGGACGGCGCGGTCGTCATCAAGATCGGCGGCACCGGCCCCCTGACCGGCGGCGCGGCCATCTACGGCAACGCCGTGAAGAACGCGGCGGAGATCGCCGTTGAGGAGATCAACGCCATGGACGGCATCCACTTCGAGCTGAAGTTTGAGGACGACCAGCACGACGCGGAGAAGGCCGTCAACGCCTACAACACCCTGAAGGACTGGGGAATGCAGATCTCCCTGGGCTCCGTCACCAGCAAGCCCTGCGAGGCCACCAGCGCGGAGACCTATGCCGACCGCATCTTCGCCCTGACCCCCTCCGCCTCCTCCACCGCCGTCATCGAGCTGGACGCCACCGCCGACCCCGTCACCTACAAGGACAACCAGTTCCAGATGTGCTTCACCGACCCCAACCAGGGCAGCGCCTCCGCCCAGTATATCTATGACAAGGGCCTGGCCAGCAAGGTGGCCGTGATCTGGAAGAACGACGACGTGTACTCCATGGGCATCTACAACACCTTCGTGGCCCGCGCCGCGGAGCTGGGCCTGGAGGTCGTCAGCGACACCACCTTTGCCGACGGCAACGACACCGACTTCTCCGTCCAGATCGCCGACGCCCAGAGCAAGGGCGCGGAGCTGGTCTTCCTGCCCATGTACTATCAGCCCGCCTCCCTGATCTTCAACCAGGCCAAGGCCGCCGGTTACGCTCCCGCCTGGTTCGGCGTGGACGGCATGGACGGCATCCTGACCCTGGACGGCTTCGACACCGCCCTGGCCGAGGGCGTCTATCTGCTGACCCCCTTCAACGCCGACTCCACCGATGCGCGCACCGTCGCCTTCGTGGACAAGTATCAGGAGCGCTTCGGCGACATCCCCAACCAGTTCGCCGCCGACGCCTATGACTGCGTCTACGCCTACTATCAGGCCTGCACCG
Source organism: Oscillospiraceae bacterium (assembly GCA_017538775.1). Taxonomy (GTDB): domain Bacteria; phylum Bacillota; class Clostridia; order Oscillospirales; family Oscillospiraceae; genus RGIG7114. Next base: position 3,605 of record JAFYIF010000223.1, read on the forward strand.
CCGCCGGCATCACCGCCGACATGAGCGCCGAGGCCGTCTGCGAGGCCATGATCGCCCAGTTCACCACCATGTCCTACGACGGTCTGACCGGCGACGGCATGACCTGGGATGCCACCGGCGCCGTGACCAAGAGCCCCAAGGGCATGGTCATCCAGAACGGCGCATACGTCGGTCTCGACTAAGCGAAACGAAGAAAGCCCCTCCCATTCCCCGGCTTCCGGGGAATGGGAGCGTCCAGAGCGCGTATCGGAGCCCCGCCGTCGGCGGGTTTCCGATACGCGCTCCCTGTACCATCGAATCAGTCAGCGAGGTAAACCATGAACTTCTTGAACTTCCTGATCAGCGGCGTGAGTCTGGGCAGCGTCTACGCCATCATCGCCTTGGGCTACACCATGGTCTACGGCATCGCCAAGATGCTGAACTTCGCCCACGGCGACGTGATCATGGTGGGCGCCTACGTCTGCTTCTTCGCCATCAGCCGCTTCAGCCTGCCGCCCCTGCTGGGCGTGCTGCTGGCGGTGCTGCTGTGCACGGTGCTGGGCATCGTCATCGAGAAGCTGGCCTACAAGCCCCTCCGCGCCGCCCCCAGTCTGGCGGTGCTGATCACCGCCATCGGCGTCAGCTACTTCCTTCAAAATGCGGCCCAGCTGCTCTGGACCAGCAACCCCAAGGTCTTCCCCAGCTTCCTCCACTTCGGCGAGACCGGCGGCGTGGAGCTTTTCGGCGGCCAGCTCCGGATCAGTTACATCACCATCGTGACCATCGCGGTCTGCGTGGTCATCATGCTGGCCCTCACCGCCTTCACCGGCAACACGAAGATGGGCAAGGCCATGCGCGCCTGTTCCGAGGACAAGGGCGCGGCCCAGCTCATGGGCATCAACGTCAACACCACGATCTCCGTCACCTTCGCCATCGGCTCCGGCCTGGCGGCCATCGCGGGCGTGCTGCTGTGCTCCGCCTATCCCACCCTGGTGCCCACCACCGGCTCCATGCCGGGTATCAAGGCCTTCACCGCCGCGGTCTTCGGCGGCATCGGCTCCATCCCCGGGGCCTTCCTGGGCGGGCTGCTGCTGGGCGTCATCGAGATCCTGGCCAAGGCCTACATCTCCACCCAGCTCTCCGACGCCATCGTCTTCGCCGTGCTGATCATCGTCCTGCTCATCAAGCCCAGCGGGCTGCTGGGCAAGCCGATCAACGAGAAAGTCTGAGGTGGGCGGCATGAAGAATCTGCTTCACAACAAGAACCTGCGCAGCCAGCTTCTGACCTACGGTTTCGTCATCGTCGCCTTCGCGGTGCTCCAGCTCATCGCCGCCGGCGGGGGCATGAGCTCCTCCCTCAAGGGGATGCTGGTGCCCATCTGCGCCTATGTGGTCATGGCCGTCTCCCTGAACCTGACCGTGGGCGTGCTGGGCGAGCTGAGCCTGGGCCACGCGGGCTTCATGAGCGTGGGCGCTTTCATGGGCGTCACCGCCGCCATCTCCCTGCAAAGCGCGGTCCCCGCGCCCGGCCTCCGGCTGTTCATCGCCCTGGTGGTGGGCGCGGTCTTCGCCGCCGTCGTCGGCTTTCTGGTGGGCATCCCGGTCCTCCGTCTGAAGGGGGACTACCTGGCCATCGTCACCCTGGCCTTCGGCGAGATCATCAAGAGCATCTTCAACAACCTCTACATTGGCCTGGACGCCCGGGGCTTCCACGTCTCCCTGCTCCAGGACCGCACGAATCTGGAACAGGGCGGGCGGCTGATTTTGGGCGGCCCCATGGGCATCAGCGGCATCCAGAAGCTCTCCACCTTCCTGGCGGGCGTCATTTTGATTTTGGTCTGCCTGTTCGTGATCTTCAACTACGTGAACAGCCGCACCGGCCGGGCGGTCATGGCCCTGCGGGACAACCGCATCGCCGCCGAGAGCATCGGTATCTCCGCCACCCGCCACAAGATGACCGCCTTCGTCCTCTCCGCGGCCATGGCGGGGGCGGCGGGCGCGCTGTTCGCCCTGAACTATTCCACCGTAGTCCCCAACAAGTTCGACTTCAACACCTCCATTCTGGTGCTGGTCTTCGTGGTGCTGGGCGGCCTGGGCAACATGTTCGGCTCCATCCTGGCGGCCACGGCCCTGACGATTTTGCCGGAGGTGCTGCGCGAGTTCCAGGATTACCGGATGCTGATCTACGCCATCGTCCTGATCCTGGTCATGCTGGGCACCAACAACGCGAAACTGAGAAGCCTGTTTGAGAAACTGAGACGGCGCAGAAGGGAGGAGCAGAGCTGAGATGGGAAAGGTCAAAAGCAAAAACGAAAGCCCGCTGGTGCCCGTGCCCAGCACGTCCTACATCCCCCAGCGGGACCTGGACAAGACCCCGATTCTGGAGACCCGCTATCTGGGCATCGACTTCGGCGGCCTCACCGCCGTGGACGACTTCAATCTGACCATCGGCCGGACGGAGATCGCCGGGCTCATCGGCCCCAACGGGGCGGGGAAGACCACGGTCTTCAACCTGATTACAAAAGTCTATCAGCCCACCCGGGGCACCATCCTCCTGGACGGGCGCGACACCCAGGGCATGAACACGGTGCAGATCAGCAAAGCCGGCATCGCCCGCACCTTCCAGAACATCCGCCTGTTTGACAGCCTCTCCGTGGAGGACAACGTGAAGCTGGGGATGCACAACTCCATCAAATACAGCATGGCCAGCGGCATTTTCCGGCTGCCGGCCTACTGGCGGCGGGAGAAGGTGGCCCACGAGCGGGCCATGGAGCTGCTGAGCATCTTCGACATGCAGGACATGGGGAAGATGCAGGCCGGGTCCCTGCCCTACGGGGCCCAGCGCCGGCTGGAGATCGTCCGCGCCCTGGCCACGAACCCCAGTCTGCTGCTGCTGGACGAACCGGCGGCGGGCATGAACCCCTCCGAGACCTATGAGCTGATGGAGAACATCGTCAAGATCCGCGACACCTTCCAGATCGCCATCATGCTCATCGAACACGACATGAGCCTGGTCATGGGCATCTGCGAGGGCATCTGCGTCCTGAACTTCGGCAAGGTCATCGCCAAGGGCACCCCGGAGGACATCCAGTCCAATCCGGTGGTCATCGAAGCCTATCTGGGCAAGAAAAAGGAGGGCTGAGCCGTGACGAGCATCCTCAAGGTGGACGACATCCACGTCTATTACGGCGCGATCCACGCCATCAAGGGCATCTCCTTCCAGGTGGGGGAGGGCGAGATCGTCACCCTCATCGGCGCCAACGGCGCGGGCAAGACCACCAGCCTCCAGACCGTCTCCGGCCTGCTGCGGGCCAGAAGCGGCAGCATCGAGTTCTGCGGCGAGAACATCAGCCGCGTCCCGGCCCACAAGATCGTGGAGCGGGGCCTGGCCCAGGTCCCGGAGGGGCGGCGCATCTTCCTGCGCATGACCGTCCAGGAGAACCTGGAGATGGGGGCCTACACCAACAACCGGGACATGGCCGACGCCCTGGACTATGTGTACGAGCAGTTCCCCCGCCTGAAAGAGCGCCGCCGCCAGATCGGCGGCACCCTCTCCGGCGGCGAGCAGCAGATGCTGGCCATGGGCCGCGCTTTGATGAGCCGCCCGAAGCTGATGATGCTGGACGAGCCCAGCATGGGCCTGGCCCCGATCCTGGTGGAGCAGATCTTTGAGATCATCGCCAACCTGCACAAAAACGGCACCACCATCCTGCTGGTGGAACAGAACGCCCAGATGGCCCTCTCGGTGGCCGACCGGGCCTAC
>JAFYIF010000224.1 GCA_017538775.1 Oscillospiraceae bacterium
CAACTGGCTAATCAGACATGAGCCCATCTCAGAGCGATAAATCTTTGGTCGTCAGAGGATGCCCCCCAACGACATCATGCGGTATTAGCAGTCGTTTCCAACTGTTGTCCCCCACTCCAAGGCAGGTTGCTCATGCATTACTCACCCGTCCGCCACTCAGTCAAAGTGTCCATTGACCGAAGTCTCTTTCCACAGTGCTTCGTTCGACTTGCATGTGTTAGGCACGCCGCCAGCGTTTGTCCTGAGCCAGGATCAAACTCTCAATAAATTGTATTTCAACCGCCGCCAGGCGGTTCAAACCGATTTATCAAAGCCTATCTTAGCTTCAAAAATCAAAAGAATCTTTGTCGTCTGTTTCCAGACTTAAAAAGCCCTTTTCTGCTGGTGCTTAAAGCTTGCTTTAAGCTATCTTACAATGTTTAATTTTCAAGGTACACCGTGCTGTCGCCGTTCGGCGTAGCTTGGTTAGATTATCACATCTTCAAGCGTTTGTCAAGAACTTTTTTCAGGTTTCTTTTCTTTTTCCGCCGAAGGCCGTGGGCCTCGCTGACAGCTTGCCTAATTTAGCACCTTTTTCCCCGCTTGTCAAGCCCTTTTCTCAAATTTTTTTGAGGAATTTTTGACTTACCACATATTGTATCCCGTTCCGGGCAGACTGTCCATATGTCTATTTTATCCTTTCTCTTTTCCGGGGACACGGGGGGCGGCATCCCGCCCGTGCATCCCCCGGCGCCGCCGGATGCCCGGCCCGTGTGCGCGCTTTTTTTGAAGGAGCTGTTCCGGGGCAGCGCCGACTTCCTGCTGCGGCCGGTCTGGCCCGGGGGCGCGCCCGTCTCCGGGGTCTGGCTGTGCTGGATCGACGGGCTGGTGGACGCGGAGGCCGTCAGCGAGCAGGTGCTGCGCCCGCTGACCGACTCGGCCCGGCTCCGGGGGGCGGAGTCCGACGGGGAACGCTTCCGGCTGCTGGAGCACGGGGCGGTGTTCTCCTGCGCGGCCCAGGTGCGGCAGACGCTGGGGGAGCTGGCGGAGGACCTGCTGCGGGGCAGCTGCGCCGTGATCTTTGACAAACTGGGTTCGGCCCTCTGCTTTGAGGTGAAAAACCCCTCGGTGCGCCCGGTGGGGCAGCCGACGGTGGAAAAGTCGGTGAAGGGGGCCAAGGACGCCTTTGTGGAGACCCTGCGGATCAACACGGCCCTGCTGCGCCGCCGGCTGCGGACGCCGGAACTGGAGCTGCGCCAGATGCAGGTGGGGCGGCGCAGCGGCACGGCGGTGGCCCTGGTCTCCCTCCGGGGCATCACGAAGCCGGAGACCCTGGAGACCCTGCGGGGACGGCTGGAGGCGCTGGACATCGACGGGCTGCTGGCCGCCGGGCAGCTGGAACAGTATCTCTGCGACTGTCCGGCCTCGCCCTTTCCCCAGATGCTGCACACGGAGCGCCCGGACAAGTTCGCCGAGGAACTCCTGAATGGCCGGGTGGGGCTGCTGGCGGACGGGTTGCCCATGGGCTTTCTGCTCCCGGCCACGCTCCCGGCGGCCCTGGCCGTGGCGGAGGACCGGGGCCAGCACTTCCTGCTGGCCAGCGCCCTGCGGCTGCTGCGCTGGCTGGCCCTGGGGCTCAGTCTGCTGTTTCCGGCCCTGTTCGTGGCCGTGGCCATGTATCACCAGGAGATGATCCCCACCCGGCTGCTGCTGAGCATGATCGCAGCCAAGCAGGACGTGCCCTTCTCCGTGGCGACGGAGGTGCTGGGGATGCTGCTGGCCTTCGAGCTGCTGATGGAGGCGGGGCTGCGGCTGCCGGACCCGGTGGGGGACACGGTGAGCATCATCGGGGCATTGATCGTGGGGCAGAGCGCGGTGGAGGCGCGGATCGTCTCGCCCATCGCGGTGATCGTGGTGGCGGCGGCGGCCATCTGCGGCTTTCTGATGCCCTCCCGGGACCTGGCCGGGGCGCTGCGGCTTTGCCGTCTGGCGCTGGTCGTGCTGGCGATCTTTCTGGGGCTGCTGGGCATCGTGCTGGGCCTCAGTCTGCTGCTGCTGCACCTGGGGGCGCTGGAGAGCTTCGGCCTTGCCTATCTCTCCCCGCTGTCGGAGGGCGGCTTCGGCGCGGTGCTGAACGCCCTGCTGCGGCCCCCGCTGCCCCTGGACAAGCTGCGGCCCGAGGGGCTGCACGGCGGAAATCGGAGGAATCAGAGATGAGACGCTTCCCGGTGCTTTTTACAATTATAATTTGTATGCTCCTGAGCGGCTGCGGCGGGCAGCGGGGCATCTACGCCAACTTCCGCCCCATCGAACAGCTCCGGCTGGTGGAGACCCTGGGCTACGACGCCGGGCCGGAGCTGTCCGCGGCGGTCGGCAAAACGGAGGACACGCCCGCCCTCAGCCTGACGGCCCGGGGGCGCAGCATCCCGGACGCGGTGGACGCGCTGCAAGCCCGGACGGAC
>JAFYIF010000225.1 GCA_017538775.1 Oscillospiraceae bacterium
CGGAGCCGGAAGTCCGCGCCCACCCGCAGCACCAGCCATTCGCTGCTGCCGCAGGGGTGGGCTTTTTTCATGCGCAGCCGGTCGCCCACAAAGATCTCCATGTCCGTTTCCTCCTCGCGTTCCGTCGCTGTGCCGCTGAAAATGAGTCAAAAAGAACCGTCCCCATTGACTCATTCCCCTTTGATCTCCTCCCAGTAGCGCTTGGCGGCCTGTTCGGTTTTGTTGTCGCCGTAGTCGTAATAGTGCGCGTCGCGGAGGCTGTCGGGGAGGTACTGCTGCTTCACCCAGCGGTGGGGGAAGTCGTGGGGGTAGCGGTAGCCCTGTTCGCGCTCGAAGCCGGTGCCGTCGGCGTGGACATTTTGCAGCTCCCGGGGGATGGGGCCGGCCTTGCCCGCCCGCACGTCGGCCCGGGCTTTGGAGATGCCCAGGTAGGCGGTATTGCTCTTGGGCCAGGTGGACAGGAGGATCACCGCCTCGGCCAGGGGGAGCTGGGCCTCCGGGAGGCCGAGCTGCAGGGCGCTGTCCACGCAGGCTTTGACGATGGGCACGGCCAGGGGCCAGGCCAGACCGATGTCCTCGCTGGCGGAGCAGAGGATGCGGCGGCAGGCCCCGGTCAGGTCCCCGGCCTCCAGCAGCCGGGCCAGGTAGTGCAGCGCCGCGTCCGGGTCGCTGCCGCGCATGGACTTCATCAGGGCGCTGACCGTGTCGAAGTGGCCGTCCCCGTCCCGGTCATAGCGCATGGCGCTGCGCTGGCTCACCGCCCGGGCGTCGGCCAGCGTCAGCTTCACCGCGCCGTCCCGGCGCCGGGCGGCGGAGAACAGCAGCTCCACCGCGTTCAGGGCCTTGCGCACGTCCCCGCCGCAGGCGGCGGCGATGTGCTCCACGACGCCGTCCTCCAGCTCCGCCCGCAGCGCGTCCCGGGCGCAGAGATAGGCCACGGCCCGCTCCACGGCGGGCAGCACCTCGGCGGGGGACACGGCCTTGAACTCGAAGATGGTGCTCCGGCTGAGGATGGCGTTGAAGACGTAGAAATAGGGATTCTCCGTGGTGGAGGCGATCAGGGTGATGGAGCCGTTCTCGATGAACTCCAGCAGGCTTTGCTGCTGCTTTTTGTTGAAATACTGGATCTCATCCAGATAGAGCAGCACGCCGCCGGGGGTCAGCAGGGTGTCCAGCTCGTCGATGATGGCCTTGATGTCGGCGATCCCGGCGGTGGTGGCGTTGAGCTTGCGCAATGTCCGGTGGGTCTGCCGGGCGATGATGCGGGCCAGGGTGGTCTTCCCCGTCCCGCTGGGGCCGCAGAAGATCATGTTGGGGATGTTCCCGCTCTCCACGATGCGCCGCAGCATCCCATCGGGGCCCAGAATGTGGGACTGCCCCACCACCTCGTCCAGCGTCTGGGGCCGGATCTCATCGGCCAGGGGTCGGTACATGGCGCTCACCTCCGCGATGCCTTGTGTTTGGGAAAAGCATAGCACAGTTTGAGGGAATGCGCAAGGATGAGACGGAGGGACGGTTCGTAACCGCTGAAAAAAGTGCTTCAGAGCGCGGAAACGCATCCTCTGAAGCACATGACGGCGGCAAAGTTTCCAATTTTCGCAGAGAAACCGGGAAATACAAAAAATAGCTGCGCTACCAGGGCAGCAATCC
>JAFYIF010000226.1 GCA_017538775.1 Oscillospiraceae bacterium
AGTCCCGGTCCGCCACGCCGCCGCAGCGGGCGATGTGGGTACCGATTTGGATGCCCCGCCGCCGCAGCGCCGTCAGGCACACGGCCCCGGCGGCCACCAGCGCGGCGGTGACCCGCCCGGAGAAGTGTCCGCCCCCCCGGTAGTCCTCATGGCCGTGGTATTTCAGGAAAGCCGTATAGTCCGCGTGGCCGGGCCGGGCCAGGGCGCGGGTGGCGGCGTAGTCCCGGCTGCGGGTGTCCGCGTTGGGGATCAGGATGCAAAGCGGCGTCCCGGTGGTCTTCCCCTCAAACGAGCCGCTGACGATCTGAAACTCGTCCGCCTCCCGCCGCGCCGTGGAGATGCGCCCCGCCGGGCGGCGCAAAGAGAGCTGATGGGCGATGAAGTCCGCATCCACCGGGATCCCCGGCGCCAGCCCGTCCAGCACCGCCCCCAGCATGGCCCCGTGGCTCTCCCCGAACAGCGTCAGACTGACGCTGCTGCCAAAGCTGTTTTTCATACCCGTCCCTCCGAATGAGTCAATGGGGACGGTTCTCCTTGACTCATTTTCTCGTGTGTCAATGGGGACGGTTCTCTTTGACACCATTTCTCAGGCACCACCAGCGCGATGCGCGCCCGCAGTTCCTCCGCCGTCATGCGCTCCAGCCGGAAAGAGCCCGGCTCGTCCACCAGCACGGCGGTGACAGTCCCCCCGGCGGCCTTCTTGTCGTGGAGCGCGGCGGCCAGCACCCGCTCCGGGTCCAACGAGCAGCCCGTGGGCAGCCCCAGCCGCTCCAGCACGGCCAACAGCCGCGCTCGCAGCGCCGGGGGACACATGGGCAGCATCCCCAGGGCCACGCACTCCCCGTGGCGCAGCGCCCCCTCCGCCGCGGCCTCGATGCCGTGGCCGACGGTGTGGCCGAAGTTCAGGCAGCGCCGCAGCCCCTGCTCCCGCTCGTCCGCGGAGACCACCCGCGCCTTCTCCCGCAGGGAGGCAAAGATAATATCATCCAGATGGGACATGGGGTCCCCGTCCTCAAACAGCGCAAACAGCGCCGCGTCGGCGATCAGGCCCATCTTCACCGCCTCCGCCAGCCCGGCGGCCACATCCCGCCCGGGCAGGGTGGAGAGAGTCTCCGTGTCGATCAGCACGCCCCGGGGCTGGTGAAAAGCCCCCACGATGTTCTTCACGCCCCCCAGGTTCACCGCGGTCTTACCGCCCACGGAGGAGTCCACCTGGGCCAGCACGGTGGTGGGGAGGTTGTAGAAGTCGATGCCCCGCATATAGCAGGCGGCGGCAAAGCCCGCCAGGTCGCCCACCACGCCCCCGCCCACGGCGCAGACCGCGTCGGCGCGGGTGAAATCCTGTTCCAGCATGGCCAGCAGCAAGTTCTCCAGCACAGCAAGGCTTTTGCTCCCCTCCCCGGCGGGGACGGTGACCACCTGGGGCCGGGCGCACTGGGCCGCCACAGCGGCGGCATATTCCGGCGGCACCCCCTCGTCCGTGACCACCAGCACCCGGCGGTCCAGATCCAGCAGCTCCCCGGCCTGACGCAGACAGCCGGGCCGGAGCGTCACATCATAGCTCCGCTCCCCCAGACGGACAGGCAGGACCATGGCCGATTCCTCCTTTTTTCGATGAAACAGCCCGCAAAAACACGCGACTGTATACTATTCCACTATAATCTATTACATTATCACAAGGGGGGCTGGAAGTCAAGAATGGGATTGCCTCCGTTTCGCGCCACTCAATGAGAAAAGCGCCCTCACCGGGCGGCACTGCCGCCTTGTGAAAGCGCTTTTTCAATTCCTCCTGCCCCGTTCAGGCTTCGCTGAAATCCGTGTCCATGGTCATCTCCAGCCGGTAGTCCGGGAAGGCCGCCTGGACCTGTTCCCGCAATTCCTGCCAGACCGCGGCGCGGTTGCGCTCGTCCAGGCTGAGGACCAGGTCGAAGCGCAGGGTCTTCTCCGCTTCGTCCAGATAGAAGCCGTGCATCTGCAACACGGCGGGGTGGGCGGTCACGAGTGCCCGCACCCGCTCTCTGGCCCGGATCGCCGCCGGGTCTTTCGTGTTCACGGAGTAGACGCCCACGGCGGTCAGGATCACATTGTGTTTCTCGTACACGTCCATGGTGATCTGGCGGAGCAGCCGGTCCAGCTGGCCCGCCGACAGGGTGTCGGGCACCTCGATGTGGACGGAACCCTGCCAGGCGTCCGGGCCGTAGTTGTGCAGCACCAGGTCATAGGCGCCGCTGACCTCCGCCGGGGCGGTGACGGTCTGCCGGATGGCCCGGGCCAGCTCCGCGTCCGCCCGCTCGCCCAGGATCTTGGACAGGGTCTCCCGGAGCATCCCGACGCCGGAGCGGACGATGACCAGGGCGATGCCCGCGCCCAGCCAGGCCTCCAGCGAGACATGGAACAGGAGCCAGATCCCCGCCGCTGCCAGCGTCGCGGCGGAGATGCCCGCGTCCAGCGTGGCGTCCTGGCCGGAATTCACCAGGGAGTCGGAGCGGACGGCTTCGCCCACGCGCTTCACATAGCCCCCCAGCAGGAGCTTGACCGCCACGGCCACGGCGACGATGACCAGGGACAGGGCGCTGTAGTCGGGCGTTTCGGGCTGGAGGATCTTCTTCACGGATTCGGTAAAGGCGGTGACCCCGGCGTACAGCACCAGCAGGGAGATCACCATGGCGCTCAGGTATTCCACCCGGCCATAGCCGAAGGGGTGCTTCCGGTCGGCCTCCTTTCCGGCCAGCCGGGTCCCCACGATGGTAATCACGGAGCTGGCCGCGTCGGAGAGGTTGTTCACCGCGTCCATCACAATGGCGACGGAGTGCGAAGCCAGACCGACGAAGGCCTTGAACGCCGCCAGCAGGACGTTGGCGACGATGCCGATCACGCTGGTGCGGACGATTTTGGCGTCCCGACTCGTGGAGCCGGTCGCCGGTTGGATGCTGTCGATTGCTTTTTTCATTTGTCCTGCCTTCATTTCATACGTTGCGCACGGACACCTCTCCGCTCCGCAGGACCCGCTCCCCGGTGGCGGTCCGGACCACCAAAGCCCCGTCGTCCCGGATGGACATGGCGCGGCCTGTGCGCGCCCGCCCCCCCTCCGTGAAGCGGACGGTCTGGCCCAGGACGGTGCTGCGGCGGCGGTATTCCGCCATGTGGCTGATATCCCCGGGGCGGTAGCGCAGCAGCGCCTCGGCCAGCCCGGCGGCCAGCGGGGCGCGGATGTCGGGCCGGTCCAGCCAGCCCATGATGTCCCGCAGTTCCTCCGGCACGGCGGAGGCCGTCAGGTTGACGCCCACGCCCAGCACCAGATACGGCCCCTCCGCCTCGGCCAGGATGCCGCAGACTTTTTTTCCGTCCAGATAGAGGTCGTTGACCCATTTGATGCCGCAGTGCAGCCCGGTCAGGGCCTCGATGCGCTCCGCCGTGACCACCGCCGCGTAGGTGGTGACGCCCACGGCGTCCGCCAGGCCGCCCACCGGGGCATAGCCCAGGGAGAAGTACAGCCCCGCCCCGGGCGGGGAATAAAAGCGTTTCCCCTGCCGACCCCGCCCGGCGGTCTGGGTCTCCGCCAGGACCAGGCAGCGCCGGGCCGCCCCTGCCCGCAGCAGACGGAAGCATTCGCTGTTGCTGGAGTCCACGGTCTCCGGCAAACTCAGATACAGCGCCTCCGGGCCGCGCAGCAGACCGG
>JAFYIF010000227.1 GCA_017538775.1 Oscillospiraceae bacterium
CGCTGCCGGAGGGCACGCGCTTTCTGGGCGTGGTGAAGGCGGACGCCTACGGCCACGGGGCCGTGGCGGTGTCCCACGCGCTGGAGGCGGCGGGGGCGGACTATCTGGCGGTGAGCTGTCTGGACGAGGCGCTGGAGCTGCGCCGCGCGGCGGTGAGCCTGCCCATCCTGATTCTGGGCCACACCCCGGTGGAGTACCTGCCCACGCTGCTGGCATGCGGCCTGACCCAGACGGTCAGCAACCTGGCCAAGGCCCAGGAGTACGAAGCGGCCGCGGCCCGGCTGGGCGGACAGCTGCGCATCCACATCAAGCTGGACACGGGCATGGGCCGCCTGGGCTTCCTCTGCGCCGGAGACGCTTTTGCCCAGGGCGTGGAGAACGTGGCGGCGGCCTGCGCCTGTCCGCACCTGATCCCGGAGGGGATCTACACCCATTTCGCCATGTCGGACCTGCCGGGCCAGGAGGCGCGGGACTACACCCAGGCCCAGTTCCGGCTGTTCACGGACATGATCGCAGCGCTGGCGGCCCGGGGCATCCGCTTCCGGCTGCGCCACTGCGCCAACTCCGGCGCGGTGCTCCATTACCCGGAGACGGCGCTGGACATGGTGCGCCCCGGGATTCTGCTCTACGGCTACGGCGACACGGAGGGGCGGCTGGGGCTGCGGCCATGTATGCGCCTGGTGACCCGGGTTGCCACCATCAAGACCTATCCCGCCGGGGCGCGCATCAGCTACGGCGGGCTGTACACCACCGAGCGCCGGACGAGGATGGGCGTGGTGCCCATCGGCTATGCCGACGGCCTGTTCCGCTGCCTGAGCGGACGCTGCGCCTTCGCCGTGGCGGGCGGCCTGGCCCCCCAGCGGGGGCGGATCTGCATGGACATGTGCATGATCGACCTGACGGAGCTGCCGGACGCGGCGGTGGACAGCCCGGTGGAGGTCTTCGGCGAGACGGCCAGCCTGGACGCGCTGGCCCAGGCGGCGGGCACCATCCCCTATGAGCTGCTCTGCTCCGTCAGCAAGCGCGTCCCCCGGGTGTATCTGTAAACGAAAAAAGAATCAGAGGAGAAAAGGCATGGAAAACAGAGAAGCGAAGCTGAAAGAGTACGCCCGGCTGCTGGTGGAGGTGGGCGTGAACGTGCAGAAGGGCCAGACGCTGGTGCTGTCCTCCCCGGTGGAGTGCGCCGATTTCGCCCGGCTGTGCGCCAAAGCCGCCTACGACGCGGGCTGCCGGGAGGTGGTGCCCGACTGGTACGACGTGGCCCTCATGCGGGAGAAGTATCTGCGCGCCGCCGAGGCGGTGTTTGACGAGTTCCCCGCCTGGCGCGCCCAGTTCCTGACCGGCTACGCCGAGGGGGGCGCGGCCAGCCTGAGCGTCGGCGGGGCCGACCCGGAGGCGCTGCGCGGCGTGGACCCCGACCGCATGACCCGCGCCAACCGCGCCGCGGAAAAGCCGCTGGAGAACTACCGTCACATGGAAATGGCATGTCTGGTACCCTGGTGCATTGGCTCCATCCCGGTGCCCAGCTGGGCGAAGAAGGTCTTCCCCGACTGCCCGGAGGACGAGGCCATGGAGAAGCTGTGGGATGCGATCTTCGCCTCCGTGCGCGTCACCGGCGACGGGAAAGCCGTGGAGCGCTGGCGCGAACATCTGGCGCTGCTGGAAGCGCGCAAGAACAAGCTCAACGCCCTGCGCTTCCGGAGCCTCCGCTTCACCAACTCCCTGGGCACCGAC
>JAFYIF010000228.1 GCA_017538775.1 Oscillospiraceae bacterium
AGGCGGAGAGCGTCTGGTTGACACCAAAGAACACCGCCGGGGCGGACGTGGTTTTGTACGGCCAGACCGACCACGCCGCAGTCCACGCCCGAGGCGACGCGGCGGGCGCGGCCCTCAGCCTCTCCGTGGAGGCGGGCTACGCCTGCACCTGGGAGAACGTGCGGGTGCAGTACCGGGCGGAGTGGGGCGTCGATGCCACGGCGGGCGGCGGCGGGGAAGTGTCCCTGCGGGACGGCGTGACCGGCGTGCTGACGGAGGACGCGGGCGAGGGCTATCTGGCCCGGGAACTGCGCTATGCCCGGGACGGGGCGGCCTACGCGATCCGGCTCGTCAGTCTGGACCGGGACGCCGAGGCGCTGGACCGGGCCACGGCGCGGCTGCTGAATCTCTATCTGGCCCCGCCGGAGGTCCGCGTGGCCCCGGAGCTGGTAGCACCGGGTGAAGGGCCGACGCCGGCGCAGGAGCAGACGCCGCAGGGCGCCAACATCACCATGAATCTGGACATTCAGCCGCTACGCTGGGCGCAGGAGCTGACGGCGGAGGCCGCGGCGGAGCAGGACCGGAGCGGCAGGGAGGCCCCGCTGCCCTATCGCATCGTGGACGCGGAACTCATCGGCCTGACCCGGATGGAGACCGGTACGGCGGCGCTGGACTGTGACATCTCCATCTACCGGGTGGAATACCGCCTGTACGCGGACGCGCCGGAGCGGGTGGTCCCGGCGGGCGGGCTGCGCCTGGAGGGAGACGCCATCACCGAGTACGGCAGCATGGGCCAGCCCTATCTGGTCCTGTATCACGACGGGGGCGGCTGGACCAGACTGGCGCAGCTGACGGAACCGGCAAATCAGCCGGAATTCGCCGGGGAGGAGGCGCTGGAGCGCTACGGCAACCCCTACACCGCCGCCTGTATGCTTTGCTATGAACGCTACTGGCTCCCGGACACGCGGCTGGGCGAGGGGGAGCCTCTCCGCCTGTGCCTGCTGTCGGAGGGACAGGAGCTGGGCGCGGCGGACAGCCCCTGGGACGCGCCCGAAGCGGCGGCCACGGCCCAGGCCCTGAACGCCCTGCGCTGGGAGCTGACGCGGGAACTCTGGGTGGACCGGGATCCATCCGACGATGTGGGCGATCTGTCCCTCCCCACCCTCTGCCGCGACGCGCTGCGCCTGGAGACGGCGGACTGGACCCTGACGGCCTACGCCGGGACCGACGCGGTGCTGTGGGAAGGGGGCCTCTACGGCCTCTACCGCCTGCGCAGCCGCTGGCTGCGCCCCGCGGAGGGCCGGGAGGGGGAACGGCTGGTGTACGAACTGCTGCGCGGCTGGTATGAGGCGGCGCAGGGGGAAACATGAAGAAAGAAAAGACCGCCGTGGGGCTGGGGGAAGCCGTTCCCCCGCTCCACGGCGGTTTTGCTATAAAAACAACGAACAAAGGCACCCCCAAGACCCGAAGCGGCGGCCCCGTAGGGCGCGCCGACCCCGGCGCGCCGTGCGCAGCGCTACGCCCCTTCCCGATGGCTGAACCGACACCCGCACCAGTCCTGCCGGTATAGCTCGTACTCCTTCGCCAGTTGGATGCTGCGCAGATACCCGCCGCGTTTTTTGAAGTCGGAGGGCAGCCAGCGGACGCCGTAGCGCTCCCCCATGGCCTGGCCGATGCGGTTGATGCGCTCCGCGTCCTTGTGGGGGGAGACGGTGAGGGTGGTGCAGAAGAAGTCGAAGCCGCCCTCCTTCGCCCGCCGTGCAGTCTCCTCCAGCCGCAGCAGGAAACAGGCGGTGCAGCGCGCCCCGCCCTCCGGCTCGGCCTCCAGCCCCCGGGCGATCTGCTCAAAGGCCGCGCCGTCGTAGGCGCAGGCCTGGAGCCTGGCCGGGAAGCGGTCCAGCACAGCCTTCTGATAATGCAGCCGCTTCTCATACTCCGCCTCCGGCTGGATGTTGGGGCCGTAGAACAGCACGGTCACGTCAAAGTGCCGCGTCAGGTATTCCAAAACATAGCTGCTGCACGGGCCGCAGCAGCTGTGCAGCAGCAGCGTGGGCCGCGGACCGTCCGCGGGAAGGGCCGCCAGCGTTTGGTCGGTTTCGAGCTGGTAGTTGTGCTTCATATATGACCTCCGTGAGACTGTGGAAAACCGCGCCGCCCAAAGCCCCCCTTCTTTAGAAGGGGGGACAGCGCGAAGCGCAGGGGGCTTGCCGTGACGGACTGGCTGTTGCGCAGACAGCAAGCCTCAGCTCCGCCTTGTGGCGGACAGCTCCCTTCGAAAGAAGGGAGCCTGGGAGCGGCAGCACAGTCTTCCGTCCCATTTCCTTTTACCATATCACATTAGCACAAAACCAGTTGACTTTCCACCCGAAACCGGATAACATGATTCCAGTTTTTTTCGGAGGTGCGGGGATGGACAGACGGACGGGGAAGGACAACTATTATCTGGACATCGCGGACGCGGTCAGCGGGCGGAGCACCTGTCTGCGGCGGCGCTACGGGGCGATCATCGTGCGCAACGACGAGATCATCTCCACCGGCTACAACGGCGCGCCCCGGGGCAGGAAGAACTGCTGCGAGCTGGGCCGCTGCACCCGGGAGGAGCTGCGCATCCCCTCCGGGGAGCGCTACGAGCTCTGCCGCAGCGTCCACGCGGAGGCCAACGCCATCATCTCCGCCGCCCGGCGGGACACCCTCGGCGGGACGCTCTACCTCTCCGGCCGGGAGGCCAAAACCGGGGACCTGCTCACGGACACCACCAGCTGCGCCATGTGCCGCCGCATGATCATCAACGCGGGCATCGAGCGGGTGGTGGCCCGGGTGGGCCCGGACGCCTACACCGTCACCCCCGTGGCCGACTGGGTCCGGGAGGACGACACCCTGCCCATGGAGGTCTGAGG
>JAFYIF010000229.1 GCA_017538775.1 Oscillospiraceae bacterium
ATCGACCGTGTCCATATACTCCTCCAGATGCTTCGACGGCATGACCGTGGAATTGCACAGAATCGTCGTCCTGCCGTCCCGGATCACCTGGTATTTATCGTTCACAAGGGCAAGAGAGACTTCCCCGTCCTTCATATTGTAGATCGAGCTCATCTCCAGGCCTTCGACGTACTCCTCAATGACGACCGTTTTATTCTCCGAAGATGCCAGCGCCTTTTCGACCGCCGCGGCCAGCGCTTCCTTTTCGGCGCATATGGTAATGCCGACATGTCCGCCGTAATCCGCGGGCTTCACGATCACGGGAAACGGCATGTCCTCCAGATCCGCTTCCGAAAACGTTCCGTTCCTGCAGTATTCCTTCGGAATCGGCACGCCATATTTGTCGCAGTATGCCTTGAAGCTGCGCTTGTCGCGCGTCAGGGCGACGATCCGCTCGTCCGCATAGAACGGCATGCCCAGTCTCTGGCTGAGCTGTGCGGCGAGAAGGACTCTGGTCTCGCTGTAGCCGGCCATGATCCCGTCGACGTGCTCTTCTCTGCATCGCGCTTCCAGCGCGTCCAGATCGCGATAGTTCATGTCCCACGCCTGATCCGCGATCTTCTTTGCGGGACTTTTGGTGTGATCCGTCGTCCAATCGACCACGATCGTGCAGATCCCCATCGCTTTTGCGGTCCTGACGATCTCCATATCGTTGACGTCCGCGCCGACGATCAGAAGCTTTTTGCCCTTGAGCGTTTCATACATACAGTGTATCTCCTGTTTCAAACCGTTTTTCGTTTCTTTTTTTCGTTTCGTCAGGCGAAGCACCGGTGAACGATCTCAATGACCGTATCCTGCTGCTCCGGCGTCATCTTGTTGTCGCTCGGCAGGCAGAGGCCCCTGCGGAAAATGTCCGCGCCGACGTCGACGCCGCTGCCGGCGATGTACGCGTTGCTTCTGCCCCTTCCGTTCCCCTCCGCCGTCACGAAGGCGTGAGTGCGGTAGATGGGCTGCATATGCATCGGCTTCCAGATGGGTCTCCCCTCCGCGTTGAAGGCGGCCAGGGCCGCCAGGATCTCGCCGGGGCTGCTCTTGCCGGACTCGTGCTGCCAAAGCTCGTCCTGCTCCCCGCGGACAAAGGGGGCCATGGCCTCCTCGTTGACGGTCATGCAGGAGAGCCAGAAGTTGGGGACGCTCTTGTCCCGGTCCCAGGGGTTCATTTGGACCGGCAGATCGGCAAGCCCCTTCTCATAGCGCTCCCAGATGGCGCGCTTTTGGGCAATGTGTTCCTCCAGGTACGGGATCTGCCCCCGCACGACGCCGGCCACGATGTTGCTGATGCGGTAGTTGTAGCCCAGCTCCTCGTGCTGATACCAGGCGGCGGCCTCCCGGCTCTGGGTGGACCACTTGCGGACCTTGTCCGCGTCCTCCCGGCTGTCGGTCAGGAACATCCCACCGCTGCTGCCGGTGATGATCTTATTGCCATTGAAGCTGATGGCGTTGTATCCGCCAATGGCGCCCGTTTCCACCCACTTGCCGTGCAGCAGATATTTCGCGCCCAGGGACTCCGCCGCGTCCTCCACGATCAGCGCGCCGTGGCGCGCGCAGATGTCACAGATCTCGTCCATCTTGCCGGGGGTGCCGTAGAGGTGGGCGACCACGACCAGCTTCACATCCGGATACATCTCAAAGGCCTTTTCCAGCGCCTCCGGGCTCATGTTCCAAGTGTCGTACTCGGTGTCGATAAAAATCGCCTGGCCGTCCTCATAGCCCACCGGGTTGATGCTGGCGTCAAAGGTGCAGTCGGAACAGAAGACCTTCTGCCCCTCCAGGGTCCCATGGTCGGGCCGGGCCTGGCCATAGAGCGCTTCCCCGGCCAGCTTCGTCGCCAGGTGCAGGGCGGCGGTGCCGCAGGACAGGGCCACAGCGTGTTTGCAGCCCACATAGTCCGCGATCTGACGCTCCACCTCGTTGATGTTCGCGCCCACGGTGCTGACCCAGTTGCTGCGGATCGCCTCGTCCACCCAGCGTTGCTCTTCCCCGTGCATGGTTGGGGAAGCCAGCCAAAGTTTGGAGGAAAAGGCTTCGATTCCGGCGAAGGCCGGGTCGTGTAAAAAATCTCTCAGTCGTGTCATTTCCTTTTCTGTTGGGCGTCTTCCGGCTTTTGCCTGTGCGTGAGACGCCAGAGCAGCGTCCCCAGCAGCGAACCCAGAACCACACCCGCAAAATCGATCCAGATGTCCTGCACCTCTGCGCTCCGGTCGGAGAACAGCTGAATGCTCTCATCCAGCGCGGCGGCCAAGAACCCGATCATCAAAGCGATCAAACACTTTCCCCGCAGCAGCAGAATAAGCCAGAAACCGAGCAGAGCGAACTCCGTCACATGGGCCAGCTTGCGCAGAAGCCCATGTCCCATTTCCCCCAGGCCGAAGATGCGCAGCACTGGATTGACGATGATATTCAACACCCAGCCGCTTTCACTGGAGGAACTGGACACCGGAAGCAGGGACTGGCCCCAGATCAGCAGCAGCGCCACCACTGTGGCAGCCAGCAGCCAGGGGCTCCAGTTCCGTTCCCGCTCTTTGTCGCTCCGAACCAGACTCATTGATCTCCCCCGGAGACCAGAGCCATGTATTTGGAGTCGATCTCTACCTTTGCGCCGGTATCGACGGGGTGATAGGTGGAGACCATTTCCGCCACCCGCTCCCGGATGTCCCCGCTGTTCTGATACGCGGCGTTCATCAGATCCTCCAACTGGGCCAGGAAGCGTTCCGTGTCGAAGGGAATGGGGCAGCCCACATGGATCAGGTCATTCTGCGTCTTGCGCAGGCCCTCTTCGGCCATGAGCTTCTCCTCATAGAGCTTTTCGCCGGGCCGGAGGCCGGTGTATTCGATCCTGATGTCCACATCCGGGCGGAAGCCGCTGAGCCGGATCAGGTTCCGGGCCAGCGTGTCGATTTTGACCGGGCTGCCCATATCCAGTACCAGGATCTCGCCGCCCTGGGCATAGGTCCCGGCCAGCATGACCAGGCTCACCGCCTCCGGGATGGTCATGAAGTAGCGGATGATGTCCGGATGAGTCACAGTCACCGGGCCGCCGGCCTGGATCTGGCGTTTGAAGATGGGGATCACGGAGCCGTTGCTGCCCAGCACGTTGCCGAAGCGGACCGCCACAAACTGCGTTTTGACCCGGCGGAATTCTTCCGGCTTGATCGGACTCCGGTTTGCCTTGGCCATGCCGTGGGTAAAAAGCTGGGGGATCTCTGCGGCCCGTCCGGCACGGATCTTGGCGTCAAAGCTCTGGATGATCATCTCACACAGGCGCTTGGACGCGCCCATGATGTTGGTGGGGTTCACCGCCTTGTCCGTGCTGATGAGGACGAAGCGCTCACAGCCGTGGACCATGGCGGCGTAGGCGGTTTTATAAGTACCGATGGCGTTGTTCTTGATGGCCTCGTTGGGGCTGTCCTCCATCAGGGGAACGTGCTTGTGGGCCGCCGCGTGATAGACGATCTGGGGGCGGTAATGCTCAAAAACCTGGAACATCCGGCGGCTGTCCCGCACAGAGCCGATCAGCGTCACCAGATCCAGTTCCGGATAGCGCTCTTTCAACTCCAGCTGGATGGCGTAGGCGTTGTTCTCATACACGTCGAAAATGATGAGCTGCCGGGGGGCGTGGGCCGCGATCTGGCGGCACAGCTCGCTGCCGATGCTGCCGCCGCCGCCGGTGACCAGCACCACCTTGCCGTTGATGAAGTCATAGACCTCCTCCATGTCGGCACGGATGGGTTCGCGGCCCAGCAGGTCCTCCACGGACACGTCCTTCATGTCGCTGACCGTGACCTGGCCCAGCACCAGCTGGAACAGGCCGGGGAGCTGTTTCAGCTCGCAGCTTGTCTTGTCGCAGATGTTGATGATCTCCCGCCGGTCCTCCACAGAGGCGGAAGGAATGGCGAGATAGATCTTGTCCACATGGTATTTCTCCGCATAAAACAGAATCTCGTCCCGACCGCCCACCACGGGGACCCCCTCGATGTAGCGGTACCACTTTCCGGGGTCGTCGTCGATGATGCAGACCACCTTGTCGTGGACCTTGCGGGTGCGGTTGATGTCCCGAAGGAGCATCTGGCCCGCGCTGCCCGCGCCGATCAGCATGACGCGGCCGCCCGGCTCCCGGTCCCGCTCCAGGCGGTCGGCAAAGAACATCAGGAGACGGAGCGAGAAGCGGGGGATCACCATCAGCAGGACCTGGAGGATGCTGCCCCAGAGATAATAGGACTGGGGCATCCGACCGCCCAGGATGGAGATGAGAACGCAGTGCAGCACCGCGCCCAGACCGGCAGCGGACAACGTCCGCACAAGTTCGGAGTAGCTGGCATAGCGCCAGACGCTGCGGTAGACATGGAGCATCCAGCCCAGCGCCACCGTCACAAGCGCGGAAATGCTGATGGAACCCAGATAGCGCTGAAGATAGATCTCCGGAATGGAGAGATAGTGGCAGTCAAAGCGAATCCAAAGTGCAAGGAAGAATGCGGCGTGGATGGCGATCAGGTCATACAGCACCAGCAGCAGCGCGCTGACCAGCCATTTGCGCGACCGGGTCCGTTTGCTCAGTTTTCGTGTCTCCATAACCGGGTCATCCTCTCGTGTAAATCGTCCGCTCATCCTCTGGTACTGAGAGGAATCCGTTCGACCTTAACTCAGCAGCGCCATGAAGCGCTGGTAATACGCGGCTCTGGCGCTCTCCTTCTCCGATTCGTATGCGGCGCGGATCTGGCGCACCAGAGAAGGATCGCCTCCGGTCTTGTTCACCAGATATTGCAGCTCGTTGCAAACCGCGTCCACCTTTGCGTCGTAGGACGCCTCCAGCGCCGTGCCCTGGTTAAAATAGCGCAGGACAAACTCTTTTTTGGAGAAATTCGTGCCCTGGATGGACAACCATTCCGCCTCCGCCTGATCCGCCAACGCGGCCAGTTGGGCGACCGCTTCTGCGCGCAGCGCGTTCAGCTGGGCGTACAGTTCCCGGATCCGGGCCGCGTCGTCCGTGTTGCCCCCGGGGCTGCCGGTTCCGCCGGGCGTCACCGTTGCGGTGGGCACGGGGGTGGTCGGCGTCGGGGTCGGAGCGGCGGGACTCGGGCTTTCCGGCGCAGCAGTCCCGGCAGGGGGCTGCGTCTGCGTGCCCGGCTGCGCGGGCGCGCCGGTCTCCGCAG